>JABGZU010000045.1 GCA_018674605.1 Candidatus Nitrosopumilus sp. | reverse complement strand
GAATTAATGGTAAGGGCGCATCAATATGATGCACTAGTTGGCATTGCAGGTTGTGATAAAAGTTTACCAGGAACTATGATGGCAATGGCCAGATTAAACATCCCATCAGTGTTTGTCTATGGAGGAACAATTAAGCCAGGAATGTTAGATGGAAAAGAACTCACAGTTGTAGATGTTTATGAAGCAGTTGGCGCTTATGATGCAGGAAAATTATCATTAGAAGATTTAAAAAATATTGAAAATGTAGCATGTCCAAATGCTGGCTCATGTGGAGGAATGTTTACCGCAAATACAATGGCCTCAATTTCAGAAGCCATAGGTTTGGCATTACCTGGCAGTGCCAGTCCCCCAGCAGAAGATAACAGACGAAATACAATGGTGTATGATTCAGGTGTTGCATGTGCCAAACTTTTAGAGATGAACATTAGACCTAAAGAAATCTTAACTTTTGAAGCATTTGAAAATGCAATAATGATGTTAAATGCAGTTGGCGGTTCAACAAACGGCATATTACACTTACTTGCACTTGCAAATGAGGCAAATGTTGATTTAACATATGATGATTTTGAAAGAATACGAAAAAGAACACCGCATTTAGCTGATATGAAACCGGGAGGAAATTATGTAATGGAATCATTAGATAGAATTGGGGGCATACCATTTGTATTAAAAAAATTACTTGAAAAAGGATTACTAAATGAAGATTGTATTACAGTAACAGGTAAAACAATAAAAGAAAATCTTAACGCATTCAAATTACCTGAAGCAGAACAACACATTGTAAGATCAATTGAAAATCCCCTACACGAAGTTGGAACTGCAGTTATTCTAAAAGGAACTCTTGCACCTGAAGGGGCAGTAATCAAAACAGCAGGAGTAGAGATGACAAAGTTTACTGGCGAAGCCAAAGTTTACGATAGAGAAGAATATGCATTTGATGCAGTATCAAAAGGAGAAATTGATGAAGGTAATGTTGTAGTAATTAGGTATGAAGGTCCAAAAGGAGGACCAGGAATGAGAGAAATGTTAGCAACAACTGCAGCATTAGTAGGCCAAGGATTAGGTAAAAAAGTTGCAATGGTAACAGATGGTAGATTTTCTGGAGGTACACGAGGATTCATGGTAGGCCATGTTGCACCTGAAGCATATGTTGGGGGTCCAATTGCACTAGTCAAAAATGGAGATAAAATTACAATAGATACTGAAACAAACATTATTGATCTGCATGTATCTAAAGAAGAATTAGAAAATAGACAAAGACAATGGAAGAAACCAGAACCAAATTACAAATCAGGTGCTCTTGCAAAATACGCCACATTAGTTGGCTCAGCTGCAAATGGCGCCATAACATATGCCAACCCATAGAAATTAAAAATTATTTTAAAAAACAATCAGTACATTACAAATGAAAGAAGAAGATAAACATAGTAATAATTTTAAAAAGTTATTGGAAAATCAAGATATCTATGAATGTGAACATCAAAATAAAATTACAAGAAAGATAGAAGCAGGCTATACAATCATAGTATGTAACAAGTGTTTTGAGGAATTTACCAATTATGAGACTAGGCCGTTATCATTAGCAAAACAAATTTTATCTTTAAGTAACAAAATGATTGAAAATAATCCTACATTTATGGACGGTAAAGGATTAGATAAATCACTAAATTTATGGCACGATTGTAACAAAGACGTACTAGAACAATTAAAAAAAATAAATTTTAGTAAAGAGGATAAAAATAATTCAAATGTAGTAGAAGATGAAACAAATTATAATTTTGATGAAATATTACAAGAAACAGAATTAACAAAAAATGAACCAGAATTAGATGGAAAAAAATTACATGATTTGTACAGACATTCTACTAAATTAATCAAATAATAGAAATTAAATTATAAAATTATAATTCATCCATACCTAAAACATCATAGTAAGCCTTAGGTATCATTTGTTGAGCCTTAAAAAAGACATTATTTACAGCCGTATCAAGAACATATGTTCGAGCCCAATCAGCATCACTTCTAATTGAACGGCCAAATCCTTGTAGTAATTTAGTCAATGTTTGAGAAGTATACCATAATGGAAATTTATTCATTTTTGCTTTAGTTCTTTTTTCAGTATAATTTGGATATGGAACTTTTGCAATTATTTGAAATCGAGACAAATCATCCTTCAAATCAACGCCTTCCCATAATGAAGAGGATAGTAAAACACCCGTTGGATCTGAAGAATGTTCAGAAATGACCTCATCTTGAGTTTTGTTATCTTTATTTCTACTATGACAAATTCTGATACGTTTTGTATTTTTAGGAGATAGGTAACGAATAATTTTTTGACATCGGGGGATAGAAGAAGTCAAAATTAGTCCACGTTCATTTGAGTGTTCATCTAAAATTCTATCAATGGTTTTGATAACTTCAAGTTCATCCTCATTAGTTGAACCATAATTTAATCGTCTAATGTTTAGAAGATCAATTTTTCTATTCTCTATTGGAAAAGGGGATTTAGCAGTGTCAACAAATGCAACATCATCTTTTTCTAAACCCATATTTTCACAAAAACTAGATTTGTCAATTGTTGCAGACATAAATATTTGATAATCAGTTTCAAAAAATTCATGTGCAAACTTTGAAACATCAATAGGTTTTACAGAGATAGTTCTAAAATTTCCGTTAATATCTTTCACAGGATCATTGACAATAAAATTATCTTTATCTTCAATAATGTCAATTTTTGCCTGTGCGGCTCTATCATAACGTCTTTCCAAACTGGTGATTAATTCAAAATCAGGGTTATTTTGAAATGCAGGGCTTTCTTTAATGTCTTTGATTTTTTTTGCATAAGAAAATGCAATATCATCAGTGAGTTGAATCATAGAATCTAAATCAGTAAAATTGTATTTTTCAGTATTTAAATTACATTCATCTACCTGTCCAGCAAAAATATCAAATCCAACAAATTGTATAATTTGGTCTTCAATTTTATGAGCTTCATCAAATACAGTAACTTTTCTATCCAAATAATCAGCAAATAGTTTTTTGTTGTATTTCATTATTGTAAAAAATGCATGGTAATTCCACAAAGAGTGTTTAGAAACAAGGGCATCATATTTTTGTAAATAATAATGACAAGATAAGGAATCTTGAGTATTATCTTCAACTTGTTTGATAGTAGGTTTGAATTTACAAACTTGAACTACCTCCTTTCCATTTTTATTTACTCGTTCTTGACATTGACCCTTATCACAAGTTAATCCCCAACGCATTGCTCTACGATCATTTTCTACTTTTTCAGCAGACATTAATTTTAGACATGG
>JABGZU010000006.1 GCA_018674605.1 Candidatus Nitrosopumilus sp. | reverse complement strand
ACAACAGCAGATGAAATACAAAATCCTCAAGACCTAAAAATGACAACAAAAGTCAATGGAGAGATTAGACAAAATTCTTCAACAAATAATATGTTTATTAAAATTCCAGAAATTATTGCAAAAATTACTAAAGTGATGACATTACAAAAAGGGGATATAATTTCAACAGGTACACCTGCAGGAGTAATGTTAAACAAACCAAATGCAGTATTTCTAAAAGATGGTGATAAAATAGAAATGGAAATTGAAAATTTAGGAATATTAAACAATACAATAAAAGTTGTTAAATCAAATTAAGATAAAGATTTCTTCATCAAATTAAATGAAATTTTATATTCTAAATTATCAAAAAAAGGCAATTTTTCTTTAGTTAAAATTTGAATTCTTTCATAATTTTTTTCAAAAGCATAATTTTGTAAATAGGAAATAACATTAGATAGAGTATCAAATGATTCTGAAAATAAGGTTACAATTAAAGTTTTATCAAGATGTTTGTAATCACCAATTATAGCAATAGAATTATTATCATTCAAATTAGATTTAATTACTTTATTTTGAACGCATAGATCAGATAAAATATTCTCGTTAGTTTCAAGCCATCTCCAGGAATCAACATAGTAAGGGGAAAAATTAGAGTTAAGAGATTTTGCAAATTCAATTTTAAAACTAGAATTTTTTTTAGGTATTAATGAATAGTAATTCCATGTTTGAAATATCTGATAATTTAAAGAACGAGCCATGGAAATGGATTTTTTATTTTCAGTGTCTATCAACATGTAAGAAAATAATGCATTAGTTTTTTTACCAATTAATTCAGCATGTGTAATAAGTTTTGATGCAATTTTTTGTCTTCGGAAATTTAAATCAATTCTAATGCCTTCAATCCATATTTGATTTTTAAAATAAAATGCATGACAAATGCCAATTGGTAGTTGTTTTTCAAATAAAAATAAATGACCTTCATTTAACCAAGAAGACCAAACCTTATCAATATAATCACCCCAAGAAAAGGTATCTTTACAAAATTTTAAAACTGAAATTTTATCAAAAGAAGTTGCTTCACGAATTTTCATACAAGAAAAAATATTAACAATGAACAGATAAAAATTACTATGGGAAGAATAATTGCAGGAAAAACATCAGAAATTACTCCTGGAAAAATGATCAAAGTATCAATAGACGGAAAAGATATCCTAATTGCAAATATTAATGAAAAATATTGTGCAATAGATGATTCATGTACTCATTCAGGTTCTAGTTTGTCTGAAGGTAAATTAGATGGATGTACTATTACTTGTGGATGGCATGCAGCAGAATTTGATTGCAAGACAGGTAAACTATCAAAATTTCCAATGAAAATTAAAGACTTATCATCATACAACGTCACAGTTGAATCCAATAGTGTGTTTGTAGAGATGTAACTATATACTGCTGATTTTTAAGAAATGTGTAAAAAATGGCAGATGAATCTCAAAATAAACAAGCAATGAAAGAAGCTGTCGATACATTAAACCTAATTGTATCTACCAGTTCCACTCCAAAAACAATTAAAAAATCAATTACTGATCTTGTAACAGATTTAGTTAAAGAAGAGTATTCATTATCAGTAAGAGCTGCAAATACGATCAGTCTACTAGACGATATTACACAAGATCCAAACATGCCATCATATGTAAGAACTCAATTATGGCAAGCAGTATCAAAATTAGAAAGCATAAGAGAATAAATTCTTGCTTGAATTAACATAATTATTGAAAATTGAAGAATATTTAGAAACACTTCCAAAAAATTTACTTAGTGGAGAAGATGTTCAATTACCTGAAAAATCACTAAGAGAAATATTCAAATTTTTAAATTTAAGGAAAGAGGATATTTTTTTCCATTTAGGATGTAACAATGAAAAAGGGGTAGAGATTGCTGTTAATGAATTTAAAGTTACAAAAGCCATAGGCATAGATAATAATTTAAAAAAAATTCAAAATGCACAAAAAAATATGGAAGGAAAAAATATCAACACAGAGTTAATCCATCAAAATATAGAAGAGGCAAACATATCAGATGCAACTGTAATTTTATTTTGGTTTACAGATGAAAATGTCATAAATAAAATGATTAAAAAATTTGATAAATTAAAACCAGGAACAAAAATTATTACGATATGGGGACCACTTCCAAATTGCCTTCCAGATAAAGTTAATTTTCCATATATTATTAACAAAGTTCCATTTAAAAAAGCAGAAAATTTACAAGAGCAATTGTTAGCAGTTTTTGGTGTAAAATGTATAGATTTTGTAACTGCATGGGAATTTGCTGAAAGATATACTAAATCTATTTCAGGATCTGAAGTTAAAAATGATAGATTTCTAACAATCATACAGACATTAATTATTTGGATCAACGCAAAAGAATTAGGAGTAGTATGTACAGAAGAAGTTCCAGAATCAATTAAAACTTACATCAGCATTATGAAAATGCATTTTGATATTGATTTTGAACACCTACTAAAATAAAATAGGTGTAAGCCTTTTATTTTATAAATCTATAAAAAAATTATGGAAAGTAGACTTAACATCAATGTATCAACAATAGATTATGATAAAACAAGTAAAGCGTTAACTCATCAATTAACACTTTTAGAAGAAATGGTGCATGGAGAAGATGATTTTGTTATGACAGATTCAGAATTTGCATTTGGATGGCATTTTTTTGTATTAAGTGTAAACAGAGTACTGATACAAAAATTAGAATCAATGATGACTGAAGACTTTCAAAAATTGAAAGGAAAAGGACCCGATAAAAAATTTATGACATGGTTATCAAAAAACATAGAAAATAAATCGCCTCGCTTTAAATTTGCAATAAAAGAAGAAATGGAATCAAGTAAATTTGGAATATTTTAAAAATAAATGGGCCCTCGAGGGGAATCGAACTCCTGTCCGAGGATCCACAACCCTCTATACTAACCACTGTACTACGAGGGCCACAAAAAACAAATTTCTTTATCCAGTAATAATCTTTAAGATTGAACTATAGTATGTCTAAAAATCAATCAATAATGGGTTAGCAGATAGTCTCAAATTGAGAATAAGGGATTATTTTGTTATGAAGAAATGATTTTTTTATCAAAAAGTAACGATCGCTTTAAATTTGTAGACTCTGGGTATTTTTCGACATGAGACGAGGATTTATCACCAACAGACTACGTTCAAGTAAAAAATCTGTAGAGGTACCTATTGAAAAAAAAATAGAGATCATGCAAGGGGGGGAATTTACATGGATTGATTTAAAAAATCCAGATAGAGCAGATGTTGAAAAATTAGCTAAAAAATACAATTTCAACGAATTAAACATAGAGGATTGTATGACAAAATTTGAACTTCCAAAATTAGATAGTTATGATGATCATTTCTTTGTAATTTTACATTTTCCACCACTTGCACAAAAAATTGGAATATCAAAAAATAGTCAATTGTCATTATTCATTGGAAAAGATTTTCTAGTTACAGTACATCAAGGAGATCTAAAACCATTGGTTGATTTAGTACAAACATGTGTACTAGATTCAGATGATGAACTAAAGAATAAATTATTAGGAGAATCATCAGGTGATTTACTTCACGAAATTATAGATGTTTTAGTAGATGATCTTTTACATACATCAAGAAAAATTATTGCAAATTTAGATGAAATGGAAGATAATGTATTTGATGAAGCAAAACCAGTTGCTAGAAGCATTGCATTACTTAGAAGAGAAATTAATAGATTAAGAAGAATAGCTTTACCACTAAAGAAATTTGTATTAGAAATTGCAAAAAATGTTAAAAGATTTTCAGATAGTTCAGATGATGAACTTTCCCTATACTTTGATGATGTAATTGATCACATAGACAAAGTCATAGAAACATTAGAAGAATCAAGAGAAACTATGGAAATTTACAAAGATGTAGATTTTGTATTAAGTAATGAAAAAACAAATAAAGTACTGGCGGTTCTAACTATGATTTTCACATTAGCTATTCCATCAACAGTCATTGGAACATTTTATGGAATGAATGTAAATTTACCAGGAGGGATTAGCGATAGTTTAATGATATTAGGTCCATTTACTACATTTATTGTCATAATTCTTGCATCGGCAATACCTGCAATTATGATGTTCATATATTTCAAGAAATTAGGTTGGATTAGTAATTAGTAAATTATATTCTAAATTTTTTCATAAAATAAATTTAGAATGAATTCAATTTCATATCAATAATTATTCAAAAAGAATTAAGATTTTCAGATAAATTCCAATAGTATCATAAAAAATTGAAATTATGATACATTGTTTTTATAATAAAAAAATAGACCTATGTTATAAAAGCCCCTTTTTGATTTTAGTAAAAACATGGTTAAAGTTAAAATCAGAACAGGTAGAGGTACTGGAACTATAGAAGTGGATGTAGAAGATCTCAAATTTTCTGGTGAAGAATTCAAGAAAATTCAAGCAGAAAAAAAGAAATCTGCTGGAAACAGAACAGTTTCAACAGGTAGAGGTACGGGTTCAAGAAAACTTTCAGATACTCCAGAACCAAAAGCTAGACCAGCAACCAAAGCTAAGAAAAAACACATCAGGTAGAGGTACTGGTTCAAGAAAAGGTAAAACATAAACTCCTTTTTGGATTTTATTTTTCTTATATTTTAGTATCAGGATTTTTTTGCTTTAATTTTTCCCAATCTGCAAGAAAATTATCAAGACCAATTTTTGTTAAAGGGTGTTGTAACATTTTATCTAAAACTCCAGGAGGTAATGTAACTACATCAGCCCCAATCTTTGCAGAATCAATTACATGTAATGGGTGACGAACACTTGCAACAAGAATTTGAGTCTTAAAATCATAATTTGAGAAAATTTCTTTAATTTCTTTAATTAAATTCATCCCATCTTGACCAATATCATCTAATCTTCCAATAAATGGACTAACATATTTTGCTCCAGATTTTGCAGCAAGTAAAGCTTGATTTGCAGAAAAAATCAATGTAACGTTGACAGGGATTCCTTGTGATGAAAAAGATTTACATGCTTTAAGACCATCAGAAGTCATTGGAACTTTAACAACAACATTATCACCATATTCACGAAGACGTTTACCTTCATCCATCATTCCAGAATATTCAGTACTAACAACTTCTAAACTTACATCACCTTGAATAATTTTGGTGATTTCTTCCATAGCATTTTTTGGATTACCACCTTCTTTGGACATCAAAGAAGGATTAGTTGTAATGCCATCTAACAATCCCATATCGTTAAATTTTTTTATAGATTCTAAATTAGCAGTATCAAGAAAAATTTTCATATTTTTTTAGTCCTAAGTTCTTTTGCTTGTTTTGCCATATTAAAAGATGTAATACCGTGTTTTTCTAAAAGTAAAGGAATTTCATTATCACGCGCAGATTCTCCAAACATATCCTGAGCTCCAATTCTTTTGATAGGTACAGGATAAGATTCAGAAACAGATTCAGAAACAGCTGATCCCATTCCTCCCAAAATATTATGCTCCTCAGTAGTAACAATACAGCCAGTCTCCCGTGCTGCCTTTTCTAAAATTTCATTATCAATAGGTTTGATTGAAAACATATCTAAAACTCTACATGAAATTCCATCTTGTTGTAACATCTCTGCCGCCTCTAAAGCCATTCGCACAGTAATTCCACATGCAGCAATAGTACAATCAGAACCATCTCTTACAGTAATCCCTTTTCCAATTTTAAATTCCTGAGATTCAGAATGTACAATAGGGGTTTTTGATCTTGCCATCCTCATGTAAAATGGACCATATTCAGATGCCATCAAATGGGTT
>JABGZU010000110.1 GCA_018674605.1 Candidatus Nitrosopumilus sp. | reverse complement strand
TTAAACATTTTTTTCCTCAGTTTCTGTATCTTTTAAAATTGATTGAATGTTTGCCTCGTCGATTGCGGTAAATGAAATTGTTGAAATTCTAAATTGTAAGCCACACAATCTTCCCAGTGCAACTGAAGTTCCTTGAAAGTTAACTAGAGGTACTTTTTGTTTTTTTGCATCAGATTCAATTTTCTCAAGCATTTTTTTATCTATGGATTGAGACAATACAATTAACTTGGAATTATTTACAGAGTTCAAAACTTCTTTACTACCCATAGTCAACTTGTTTTCTTTACGGGCATCCTTTAATGATTTTTCAAGTATTTTACTCATGTACTTTCCTTATTCCGATCGTCTTGTCAGGGCTTTATAGGTTTATTGAAAAAATATTTAGACATATTAAAAATTAATTTTTAAAATACTAAAATCAATCAACAATTACGGAAGTTAATTGCGGTGGACTCAAAGGGGTTAGTTCATTTAACGAATTCCACACATAAGTTTCTAAAATATAATTTTGAGAATTTTCAGGAATCCAAGATAAAGAAACATCTAAAATTTGATTAGGGGATAATTTCCCCTGAATCCAAGATAAAGAAACAACAGAATTATCAGAATTTTTGATTTGGAAAAAATAAATGAATTCCTGATCATAATTAATCTGATTTTTAATTGTTCCAACAATTTGCATTTGTGTTTCTGGTTGAACATGATTTATTGAATTACCAAAACGATCAGATAAAAAAATTGGAGAAGTCTGTATACGGTTAATTGGTGAAATTGAATGACCAATCATCGCAGATGTTTCAATATATTGATTATCTGATTTTGAAAAAGGTTTTGGCAATGTATGATCGTTGTATTTTGCAAAAATATTATCACCAGGCACAGCATAGAGTCGATCCCCACTAGAAGTATTTTTAGACAAAATAATGTTTGCAATAAAATTACCTGAACTTTCAGAAGTTTCAGTGGCAGTTACGTGTATTCCACCACTATCAGAATCAGAAAAAACATCTATAGAAATTGAATCAATTATTTCAGGATTCAAATTTAAATCAGAATCAATTACATGAATTTCAACAGAATCAGTTGTTAGAAAAAAATCTTTTGTGAATTGAATCACTCCCATGTTCCAGTTAACTGGAACAGATTTAGTTAACACAACTCCATCTGCAAATTCAAAAGAAATAGTAACTGAATCACCGTTTTCAATTTCTAAGAATCCATTTGTTGGTCCACTGCCAGTAGTTTTAGGATGAGTATCAAAAAGTCCATCACCATCAACATCATGTAAAAAACCTGTAAGAATTATTTCACCAGAAAAAATTCCTGAACTAGATGAAGTTTCCGTTAATCTATACGGTTTTAAAAAATTTTCACCTGATGAAATTTTGATTGAATGAGATTCACTTTCACCAATAGAATCAATTTGATTAGAATTACCATTCCAACTAGGTGCATTAATGAAAATTAAAATTTTGTCAGTCCAAGAATAAACTGGTTTGTCGGTAAAAATTGGAGCATACGGTTTTTGATAATCAGGGGTAAATTCAGCATAAACAGGACCTAAGATTAAAAGAAATCCTAAAAAAAATTCATACACTACAATATTTGGTCTAAATCAGATTTAATGTTTGATTACAGTTTTTAGGATTCGTCAGTAGGTAAAGAAATGGCCAAAATATTATCACCACGTAATAAAATTTTTCCAAGACTAATGTGTTTCTCATCAGAAATATCCTCAGCATTATTTAATGTCAAGTTCATATGAATATCAAAATCAATTAAAATTCCTTGAATTGTTTTTGTGTTTCTTAGACGAAGTAAAACAGATTTACCTTGACAATTAGCCATTACCGTAGAAATTTCATCAGCCATAATTATCACGAATACTATTTTTTCTTACTCACTTGCATGTACAAGTCAACAGTACCACTTCCAATTGGAATGTTACTACCAACAATTACATTTTCAGTAATACCTCTAAGTTGTTCAACCTCACCTTGAAGTGCAGCATGTGCAATAGTTGGCACAGTAATTTCAAATGCAGCTCTTGCAAGTACACTATCTTTAGTACCAGCAATTCCATGTCTACCAATTTGTTGCATGTAACCTCTAGAACACATCAAATCAGATACTAACATGATATACCTATTATCAACTTCTAAACCTTGATCTCCCAAAGTGTGATTAAGTTCATTGATTAATGCATTTCTTGCAGCCTCAATACCCAAAGTTCCTGCAATTTCGAAGACATTATTTGTTCTAACATTTCTTTTATCAATACCTTGGACCTCAAGTAATTTTGCAATGTTTGAACCAGTGGTTTGAATTACCCATTCATCATCTTTCTGGACTAATGTTACACGTTCAATATCTGGAACTCCTTTAACAGTAGTGTTAAGAACTTTATTTCTAATTGTAATTGCAGTTGCAGTATCAGCCTCATCAACAAGATTCAAAGTAATTAGTTCACCAGTTACTTCCATCTTGAATTTTTTGTTTGAGGAAAGTGCTGCTTCAACTTCTGCAACAGAACAACCCCTTTCTCTAAGTCTGTTTTCACTTAAAATTAATTTAATGTTAGTAGAGTAATCAGTTTCAGTATCTGCAATTAATGCACTGACTTTAGTTTGTAAAACATTTCTTGCAACTTCAATTGCTTTTTCTCTATTAGTTTTGATATCTTTATTCAAGTATACATCCATAGTTGGGGTAACTGGTTTCTTTCTTGCATCAACTAGTTCAATTAATCTTGGAAGACCCAATGTAACGTTTCTTTCTTTAATTCCTGCAAAGTGGAATGTTCTCAAAGTCATTTGAGTACCAGGTTCACCAATAGATTGTGCTGTTACAATTCCTACGGCTTGGCCAGGTTCTACACGAGCCTTGTTGTAAAGTGAAAGACCTTTCTTACATACGGTTTCAACACCAGATTTACTGAGATTAGATTTGTTTAGTGCGTCAATTACAAGTTTAGTTAATCTTGGATTGAATGTTTTAGTATATTTTTTAGCAAGTGTTTCGATTTCATCTTTTGTAGCTTTGGTACCAGAATCAACCATAGTTTGAGATGCAGCTAATCTACTTGGATTAAATGCCTCACCATGATCACTTTTCTGTACATCAATTCCATCTTCACCATAAAGGAATTGAACAATGTGACCGTGTGGATCTCTTACAGTTCCATCATATTCTAATCTAATATGTTCAAGTGCATTGATCAATCTACGTTGCATGTAACCACTTTGTTGTGTTCTAACTGCAGTATCTACAAGTCCTTCACGACCACCCATTGCGTGGAAAAAGAATTCTAATGCAGATAATCCAGTTCTGTAATTTGATTTTACAAATCCATGAGCATCAGGATTACTATCATGTTCTTTATAGTGAGTTAAAGCACGATTTGCATATCCAGTACTCATTCTATTACCTCTTCTAGATTGTTGACCTAATGCACCAGCCATTTGACCTACGTTAAGTGCTGAACCTCTGGCACCAGTGGTTGCCATAATTTTTCCAGCATTACCATCATCAAGAGAATCATTTGCAGTATCTCCTGCTTTAACTCTGGCTTTACCTAATTCATTAACAATGTAAGCCTCTAGTGCTTCTTCAGCTTTCATACCTCTTGTAAGTTTCAATGTTCCTTTTTCATATTGTTTAGTTAAATCATCTACAACATCATAGGTATCACTAATATCATCCAAAATTTGTTTTTCATTCTTTTCTGGAACTTCAAGATCACCATAACCATAACTGAAACCATAGTG
>JABGZU010000007.1 GCA_018674605.1 Candidatus Nitrosopumilus sp. | reverse complement strand
CCTTTTACTAAATTGAAAAGTTGTCTTACTGCTAATTTGGGATGACTTAATGCTAGTTTTAACATATTTGATAACCCAAACTCTGCTTTAATAAAATCCAAAAATTCTTCTGTTTTCAATTCTTTGATTATATCTAATTCTCTATCCCATTCCTTATCTGATAAACCAATCCATCTATCTTGAACTTTTCCTGCAGATTTAATTTTTGACTCAATTGCTTTTCTCCAATTCTCTTCATATGGGTATAGTGCACTTTCATTTGTTTTTTCATTTTTTATTGCATCTGCTACAACTTTACCTGCAACTCTGCCAAATTTTATCGCATATCTGATACCTTCTAACACTAGTGGATTTGCTTGTCCTGCAGAATCTCCAACTAAAATTAAATTATTAAAAACCGTTTTTCTTGATAACCCATCATTTGGAATTAAACCATAATGGAATTCTATTGGAGTAATTTTTCCTAATTTTTTAATTGGGCCTAACTTTTTTTCTATTATTTCTTTTAGTCTTTGAGTTGGATCAACATCTGATTCTGGTTTACCTACTCCAACTCCAATTCTAACAATATTATTCCCTAATGGAAAAATCCATGCATAACCTGCAGGAGTGTACTCTTGCCCTACCATCAACCACCATGTTTCAGAATCAACATTTTCAACTTTTGCTTCATATTCTGCACCTGCTCCAAATCTTTCCCACTGTGTAACAAAACCCATTGCTTTGGAAATTATTGAAGAAAATCCTGTAGCATCAATAATTACTTTGGAATGAAATATTGCTTTTCCATTTGGTCCTACTCCGCTTACTCCTACAATATCGTTCTCTTTATTTTTTATAACTTCATTTATGTTCATTTTTACAAAAACATCTACTCCTACTTTTTCTGCTTCTTTTGCCAACCATCGATATGTTTTTCTTACATCTAATACTGCTGCAGTTGCAATTGAATCACTTATGGTAACTTCATTATTTGGTGAAACAAATGAGAAATTTTTAATTGGATTAAAACAATCTTCTGGAATTCCAAACTCCTTGATACTCTCAATCCACGTAACGCCACTTGTTCTAACTGTTTCTGCAATTGAGGTTTCTTTTTCAAGTAACGCCACTTTAATTCCATTTTTTGCAGCTGCAAATGCTGCTGATGACCCAGCTGGACCTGCCCCTACTACAACTAAATCATAATGATACTCTTCAACCAATTAAATTTCATGATAATTCTCTAGGATATAATTTTGAGGTATGATTTAAAATTTATTTTTTAAGTACTGGATTACCTGTGGTGTCATTTTCTCTTTCTACATCAAAAGTTTCCATATGTGCTAGATCTCTATGCATAAAGCTATGTGTTTCTCCTTTTGTTTTTCTACAGAATTTTGAATGAACTGTTTTTTCAATTTCTAACGTTGTCTCATTTTCATGAAATAGACGTTTTCCACAATCTTCGCATCTAAATTCAGGCATAAATCTTGTCAATGTCAAATCTATTTAGATGTTTCAGACTTGTTCTAAGGTAAATTATTTAATCCATTCCTGAAATCCTAAACTTTAGATGTTTCAAATTATATTCTAAATTATGTCTGAATTTGATCTTAACTCTTTTGCTATGTGGGGATTAATTACTGGAATTGTAATGCTTGTAACTGGACTCTCTTATCGCAGATATTTGAAAAAAAATAAATCTGTTCTCAAATATTGAAAAAATTACTAGTTTCTCAAATGTTACATAATTTGTATTCTTATTCTGCAGCTGATTTTCCACCATCGATGTTTAGAATTGTACCTGTTACCCAATTTGCTTCATCTGATGCTAAATAGAGTACTGCATTTGCAACATCTTCTGGTTCTCCTATTCTTGCAAGTGGTGATTTTTCTTCTAAAATTTTTCTTGCTTGAGGATCATCTAAATATGGTTTAATCATTCCTGAATTAATTATTCCAGGATTAATACAATTACATCTAATATTTTTTCTTGCATATTCTACTGCAATTGATTTTGTGAACATTGAGATTGCAGCTTTTGTTGAAGAATACACTGCCAAATGAACACGTGGAATTGCTCTTTCACTTGAAATAGATCCTATGTTGATAATTGTTCCTTTTTTTACATCTAACATTTTGTTTAACACACTTTTTGTCATGTGAAATACTCCTAACAAATTTACATCAAGTAATTTTTTTATTTCAGAATCTTCCATTTGATGAAAATGTTTTGGATCATTAATTGTACCTGCATTATTTACTAAAATATCAATTTTACCATACGTATCCATAATTTGATTAATTGCTTGAACTGTTTGTGCCTCTTCTGTTACATCACATATCACTGATGTTGTTTGTTCTTCATGACCAATCTCTTTTCTTGCTTTTTCCAATTCATCTAAATTTCTTGCAATTAAAACTACTTTTGCACCTTCATTTACAAATCGTTTTACAATACCTTTGCCTATTTCACTTGATGCCCCCGTGACAATAGCTATTTTTGAATCTAATCTCACACTCTCATCTTATTTTCATAGTTTATAGAATTTGTGTTACTTGTCATTTCATGAATCAATTTATCATAAATTATTGATTTTTTTAATATATTCTATTATTTCGGTATAGTCTCTATCTCCTAATCCTTCTTTTACGGCATTTTCGTAAATTTCTTCTGCTTTTGTTATCATTGGTAATTTTATGTCTAATTCTTTAGCTGCATTTGTCATAGTTGTAATATCTTTTTTCAAATTTGCCAAGGTAAATGTTGCATCATAACCTCCATCAATCATTTTGAATGCTTTTTTTTCACTCATACCTGTTTTGAAATACGTTGAGTTTAAAACTTCTAAAAATATTTTTGGATCAACATTTGCTTTTTTCACTAATGTAATTCCTTCAGATAATGCCAATGCTAGCATTGTAATTTGTAAATTCATTGCAAGTTTAATTGAATTTGCTACTCCTTGTTCTCCTAGAAATAATACTTTGTTTGCAATTTTTTCAAATATTTTTTTACAATACTCAAAATTATTTTTTTTACCTGATACCATCATAACTAACTCTCCATTTATTGCAACATTTGGTCCTCCCATTACTGGAATTTCTAATTTTTCTATCTGATGTTGTTGAAGTTCTTTTGCAATATTTTTTGACTCTACTGGATCAATTGTACTCATATCTGCAATAATCAATTTTTTATTTTGACTTTCAATAATTCCATCTTTTCCAAATATTACATCCCTTACAGCTTTTGCATCTTTTACTATAGTTATTATCAATTCTACATTTTTTGCCATTATTTTTGGTGATGTTACAATCTTTGCACCTTTTTGTTTTACTTGGTTAGTTTTTTCTTTTGTTCTATTATACACTGTAACATCAAATCCTGAATCAAGTAAATGCAATGCCACTGCATTTCCTAACATTCCAATTCCTATAATTCCTATTTTCATTAAATTTCCTTTCCGTAATTTCTAATGTCTTTCTTCATCTTGAATTTCCCATTGTGCATTTCCAAATCTTGATACTGCAAATTCTAACTGTCCTATTGTTTTATCACCTTTTTTTACTTTAGCAAAGTCAAATTTTTTCATTTTAATCAATTTTTCTTTTGGCTTATACCCTCCTTCGATAACTTTAACCTTGAATTTTTTACTGGCCTTGATGATCATTTTTCTTGCAATTTGAACATCTCCCATCCATGAAAACATTTCAAAATCTCCAAAATTTTTAGTTGAAATTTCATAATTGTATAATCTTGCTTCTAGTTTGTTATTTTGTAATTTTGCTTGTTTGTTTAACCACGTTATAATTTTTTCACCGTGTCCTTTTTCAACTCCAAAAGTCTCTGAATTACCCAATCTGTTTCATTTGTAATTTTAATCCATAATAATGATTTTCAAATCACTGTTAGACTAAAATATTGACTAATCTTTGTAATTTTATGCTTACAATTGATTGCAAGGATGTTTCATCTATTCAAAATGAATTACTTGTTTATGTTGCAGATAAAGTTGAAGCAATTCCAACTTTAAAAAATCGTCAATTCACTTTATCTAAATTTGATGATGAGATTTTGGATGTTGAAATAGTCATATCTGCAATTAAGGAATATTTTGACTCTATTGATGAGAGTTCTAATTTTGCTGTAATCTCAAATAATGATTTAATCCATATCACTTCTATAACTGGTAAAATATTGACTCCAAATTCTGAAAAACAACAAAATGATATGTTTTCATGTACTCACTGTGGCTTTATCACTCAATATCAGGTTGAACTTAATGTCCATATGAGAATGCATTATCTGTAAATTTTTAGATTTTTTTAAATTCATTTGATATCTTTTTTGTTTGATTTTTTACATGATCTTTATAAATAATAATTTCAATAATTTATTGTGAAAAAATCTTTTGATTCTAATTCCACAAAAATTTATTGTGAGAGATGTGATCTAATTTTAAAATCTCGTGAAAAATTTAATGAACATCTTGCTACTCATTCATCTACAATTCCTTGTGATGTATGTCCAATTGATACAATAATTGATAAATTTGTAAGTTTGTTAAGAAGAAAACCATCTCGCAATTTGGAATAAGTTTTTTAACTCATATTTTTTATTTTGAATCATGAATAAAAAAGGTGCAATTTTAGGTATTGTTGTAATATCTATAATTATTGGTATTGCAGCTTTTGCTTCTTCTCCTTCAGAAACATACGACCTTGATATGGCTAGAACTCATGGAGATATTTCTACTGCTATGGGCTCTCCAATTTTGGGTAATCCTTTAGCTCCAATTACTATTGTTGAATTTGGTGATTATCAATGCCATCAATGTTACAATTGGTTTCATAATACTAAACCTATGATTATGCGTGATTATATTGAAACTGGAAAAGCAAATTTAGTTTTCGTTGATTTTGCATTTTTAGGTAAAGATTCTCCAAAAGCTTCTCAAGCCACATATTGTGCAGATGATCAGGGAAAATATTGGGAATACCATAATTCACTTTATACTTCACAAGAATCTAAAATTGATAGTGGTTGGGCAAATTCTGAACGACTAAAGGCTTTTGCATTTAATTTAGATCTTGATATGGCATTGTTTAATCAATGTCTTGATTCTGAAAAATATTCTAAACGTATTCAGTATAATTCTCAACAAGCAAGAGATAATGGTGTTAGAGGAACTCCTGGTTTCTTTATAGTTGGACCTGATGATCAAAAACAAATTGCTGGTGCACAACCATTTTCTGTATTTCAAAGAATTATGGATTCTATGGTATAATGATAAAAATCACTAAACTTGTTTTTCAAAATTTTAAATTTCTTTTTTTATCTATGATAATTTTTTCATCTATGATGGTTGTGTTATTAATTATATCTGAGTATATTTTCTTAGAACCTTATTTTGTAACTCATATTCCTTCTGGAACTGAATTTGGATTTTTTCTAATCACTGCTATTTCTGCATTATCTGCCTTAGTAATTCCTATGAACTTATTTAGAATAATTAATCTTAAAAGCTCAAAACAAAAAATGAGTGGAAGTATTGTTGGTTCTATTGTTGGTTCTGTTGCTGGTGCTTGCAGCTGTGGTCCTGTTGGATTTGCAGTGATCTCTACATTTGGTTCTGTTGGGGCCACTGCCACTGCATTTCTTACTAATTATGAAACTCCTTTGAGAATAATTGCTATTGCTATTCTAATAATTACTTTTTTTACAACAATAAAGTCCCTCAAAATTGAATGTAAAATTAATTTTCAGTCCTAATTGATTAGAAATTACCACTTAGGTGAATTTTTATGACCTTGGACTGTATCTGCTAGATAATTCATTATTTGTTGTGACAGTAATGTATATTCCAATCAGACCTAGCAGGAGAGATCCTGATGTCGATGAAATAGAAGATTAGTTTTATTAATTTTCTATTCCCCATTTATCCTTTAAATCATTAACCTTCTTGTTGTAACGTCCAGATATTTATTTAGCATTTTTAAATTAAGATACATGCAGAATTGGAATCTTATTTTTGGAATTTTTATTATTTCTAGTCCAATTCTTTTTGCAATGATTGCATTTCCTGATTCAATTGCTTGGAGTTGGAATGAAGGCCGTGGTGGTTATTTTTTTGCGTTAGTCTTTGTTGTTGCTGAATTAATAGGTCTCAAAATTGTTATTTCTAAAAAACGATTATTGGCCGTAGTCCCTCTAGCATTAGCTACTATTCTTTATTTACTTTCATTAGAATTTGGTTTTCGTGAATACCTTATTGAATCTGCAACACAATTTGATGTACAATTAATTTATTCTTGGACTTGGATGTGGGACTTTATTGTAATGTCTATTTTTATTGTTGTAGCATTAACTATCTTCTTTGGTAAACGTTGGATTAGAATTGCTCCTGCTGGTCCTATATTTTTGACTGGTACTGCAATAATTCTTTCATTAGATGCGTTCTTTCCATATGATACACTTGGTCCATTACAATACGTTGTCCCATATTTTGTCCAAGCAAATGTTTGGATAATTTCTTTGCTTGATATTGGAACTGCAGTTGCTAGAGACAATATTATGTTCTTACGAGGTGATCATGGTTCTATGGCTCTTCAGGTATTTTGGCCATCTGCAGGTGTTCATAGTATTATTATTTTTTCATTAGTAATTGGAGCATTTATGTTAAAAATGAACATCCCTAGAAATCGTAAAATAATTTATTTTATTTTAGGTATTGTTGGAACTATAGTTGTTAATCTAATTCGTATCTTTTCATTATCTTGGTACGCACTCAAAGTTACAACTGACCCTGTGGCATGGGAGGAATATCATAAAATTGCAGGTGAAATTATGTTTTTACCTTGGTTATTTGCTTTCATTTTAGTCGTTATTGTAATCGAATCTCGACGTCTAAAAAAATTAGAATCTAAAGATACTAAAAATTAAATTTTTTAATGTTAAAAATAGTTTGTAATGTCTCTTTGCCCTTCAATTTCTGAAAAATCTGCAACTTTTACCCCTAATCTTCTAATTGTAATTGTTTGATTTTCTAAAACATCTGCTAGTAATTGCTGTATATTTTTTTGTAATCCTTCCAAATTATTTATTGGATTTTTTAACATTCTTGACTTTGATTTGTTTGTCAAATCTGATTGTACAAAATATATTCCAATTGACTTAAACATTTTATTATTTTTTTTAGTTACATCGTACACTTGTTTACATAATTCTTTTAAATTTTCTAAAAGAAATTCATAATCTTTTGAATCTTTTTTTAAAGTAGTTATTTTACTATACTGTGTACTTTCTTCTTTCACTTTTACTGGGTCATTATTTATTCCTCTAATTGCATTGTAAATATACGTCCCACTTTTTCTTCCAAATTCTTTATTTAGTGTAAATACATCTAATTTTTTTAAATCTTCAATTGTTTTCATATTCATTTCATTAAACCTCTCTTCAGTTTTTTTACCAATACCTGGAATTGTTCTAATTTTTAATGGATCCAAAAATTGTTCAATTTTGTCTGGATCTACAACCGTGAGACCATCTGGTTTTTGATAATCTGATGCTATCTTGGAAATTAATTTATTTGGAGAAACTCCTATGGAGCAACTTAATTTTATTTTGGTTCTAATGGAATTTTTAATTTGTTGGGCAAGGTGACTTGCTTTTGTAAAATTTTCTTCCACTCTTTTTGTAACGTCCAAGTATGCTTCGTCCCTTCCAACATATTCGAAAATATCTGCATTTTTTTTCATTATCTCCATTGCTTTTTCCGTCATTTCAGAATAATATTCAAAATCTACTGGTAAGAACACTGCATCTTTTCTTTCTTCAAGCCTCTTTTTTGCAAATGATATTGGAATTCCTGATTTTACTCCGTATTTTCTTGCTGTATAGTTTGCAGTTGCAATTGCACCACTATCCCCACCTCTATCTGAAAATACACAAACACAGACTGGCTTTGTTTTTAATTCTGGAGTTCTAACTTCTTCGCATTGGGCATAAAAATAATCAAAATCTATGTGGAAAATTACTCTTCCCAATATTGTTCTTCATTATTTTGATTATTACTATATTGTGTATTTGGTAAAATTTCTATACTTTTTCTTTTTTAGCGATTACCACATCTACTTTATAATTTAGACTTGCTCTATCATACAGTTTTAAGTTCCATTGTATGTTTGATGGTGTTTTTGTTTTAGATGTAATTTTAAATTTTAAATTTTTTAATTTTTTTCGTAATGCAATTTCATTCATAGGATTTCTTACAGAATTATCTCCACGTTCAAAATCATATGGATCAGAAATTATGACATGTCCTGATGAAATTTGTTTTGAAATTTGTTTCAATAAAATGTCTGGTTCCATTAATTCTAATACATTTAGTGCTATGATTAAATCAAATCTAGTATTCAAAAATGGATTGTGTTTAAAATCTGATACTACATATTCTACATTCTTTTTTTTATTTTTTCTTGCAATTTGAATTGCACTAAAAGATTTATCAATCCCAAAAACTGTTTCACTTGATTTTGAACTATGTGTAGTTATAATTCCAATTGAACAACCGTATTCTAAAATTAATTTTGATTTGGGAATTGACTCTATATGGGATTTAATTAATTTATAAAATTTAGTATTTTTATTATTTTCATAAATTTTTGACCATCTTTCTTCTAATGATGTTTTATCTATTTTATTCCAGTTTAAATTATTTAATGAATTTTTTAAAAAATCTTTCATTTGTTTAGTTAATGATAATCTGTATAATTTTCCACTTAACATTTTATGTTCTGAAAGATATTTTTGAAAATCAATAAACATAATTGGAATTTT
>JABGZU010000087.1 GCA_018674605.1 Candidatus Nitrosopumilus sp. | reverse complement strand
TACAGATTAGGATCAGCTAAATTTCGTCGGTATTATATAGAGAATCAAAATTGTTTGAAACATGGTAGTATTAGAAATTAAAGATTTACACGTATCAATAGATGGTAAAGAAATTCTCAAAGGAGTTAATCTAAAAACAGGTCCAGGAGAAGTACATGCCATTATGGGACCAAACGGTTCAGGAAAAAGTACATTATCATACACATTACTTGCACATCCAAAATACCAAGTTACTAAAGGTGACATTCTATTAGATGGTGAAAGTATTTTAGAATTAACTGCTGATCAAAGAGCAAAAAAAGGATTATTCTTAGCATTTCAATATCCAACTGAAGTTTCAGGAGTAGGATTTTCCCACTTTCTAAGAACAGCATACAACTCTCTAAGTAAAGCAATGGATGGAGATGACAGAGAAGTGTTCATTACAGTAAGAGAATTTCAAAAATACCTTAAAGAAAACATAGCAAAAGTTGGATTAAGAGAAGAATTCCTTTCAAGATATCTAAATGAAGGATTTTCAGGAGGAGAGAAAAAACGTGCAGAAGTATTACAAATGGCAGTTTTAAAACCTAAAATTTCAATTTTAGATGAACCAGATTCAGGATTAGATATTGATGCAGTTCAATCAGTAGCTAAAGCAATTAGTAATGTTTCAACTAAAGATGCAACAGTAATTATAATTACTCACTATGCTAGAATTTTAAAATTCTTAGACAAATTAGATTATGTGCATGTATTTGCAGATGGCAGAGTTCTACAAACTGGAGATGCATCCCTTGCAGATAAATTAGAAGCTGAAGGTTATGAGTGGGCTTTAGAAAAAGCAGCATAATTAAATTTAAAAAGAAAATTTTTTAAAAAATGATTTACAAAGTTCAAGTGAATTTTTCCAAAGATTTCTTAGAAATAAATAATGATCAAATCAGTATTGGAATTAAGAGTAAACCAATCAAAGGAGAAGCAAATAAAGAAATTATTAGAAAAATTGCAAAATATTTTTCAATATCAACAGGAGCAATACAGATTAAATCAGGTCACAAAACTAAAGACAAAATAATAAAAATATCATAAGAAGGAATCATGTTTTTTATTTAAATAGGGTCATAGAAGTAAAAAATTATGTCAGAAAATAGTGAACAATATTATTTTAATTTCTCATTTTTTAAAGTTGATCCAAAATGGAGATGGATGGCAGATTTAGCAAAAGAAGAATCTGCAAAAGAAGTAGAGAATATTATTTCTAATTCAGGAATAATGTTTAGATCATATTCAAATTTAGGGTTAAGAGATGATACAGATTTTATGTTTTGGTTTGCAGCAAAAACAATTGAAGAAATTCAAACAGTAATTGAAAAATTATACAAAACAGTATTTGGAAAATACATCATACCATCAATGACATATTTGTCATGTACAAGACCATCATTATATGTACAAGATCAAAAGGCTCATGGATTTGTTACTGGAAATAATCCAAAAAAACACGTCATAGTTTACCCATTTACAAAAACAAGAGAGTGGTATCTATTACCAAAAGAAAAGCGTCAAGAAATTATGGATGAACATATCACAGTTAGTAAAAAATACCCACAAGTAGTGCTCAATACAACATATTCATTTGGAATTCATGATGAAGATTTCATGTTAGCATTTGAAGTAGATGACATCAGAGATTTTCAAGATCTAATTATGGATCTAAGAGAAACTCAAGTTTCAACATATGTAAAAAATGACATCCCAATGATTGTATGTGTGAAAAAAGACATCATCCCATTAATTACAAGTTTAGGGTAAACTGCATAAAACAAGATATCACAAGTGCAAATCTTGGATAAACATAAATGATGAAATTCCAAATAAATAGTGAAATTAAAAGGAGATAAGAATGAAGTACAATAAACTAGGAAAAACAGATATCAAAATATCAGAAGTAGGATTTGGAGCATGGGCAATTGCTCTTGATTGGTGGGGTAAAAAAATTGAAGAAGACGAAGCAAAAAGAATGCTCAAAAAAGCATATGATGTAGGAATTAATTTCTTTGAAACAGGAGATTTGTATGGTAAAGGATTAAGTGAAAAACTAATTGGCGAAGTCTTCAAAGATATGAGAAATGAAGTTGTTATTTCTACCAAATACGG
>JABGZU010000052.1 GCA_018674605.1 Candidatus Nitrosopumilus sp. | reverse complement strand
TTCAGTACGTGTAGGATAATACTCAGGTAACAAACAAATTTTCTCAAAGAGTTCAGAGCCTTTAATGTCGTAAAAGAATTTAGGCGAAATAAATTTCTCATCCCCACTTAGACTAGATTTAATTTCATCAGCAAAGGAACTTTCAATTTTTGTAGCATGGGGTTTAAAATATTGTAATTTATCATCCAGTGTGTATTTTTTATAATTAAGATTGGGTGTAACATCACTCAAGTTATATGAATAATTTTCAGTTTCCATAAGTGTCTTATCCTAAATGTATGTAAAATAATATAATTAGAATTTAATTAATTAAAATAATTTTACTGTTTATTAGAAATTCCATAGAGATTACAAATTCCTCATTAGAGATTAATCCCTGATACCACCAATCAGAATAGGTTTGAATCCAATCAGGAATTGTACTATTAGAATTAGTTAAATCATCAATAGAGATTTCAATCACGCCATAGTTTATCAAATATTTAATTCCAGTTACAAATGATTCATCAGAGAGCAATCCTTGGGACCACAAATGTGCATCATATTTTATCCACTCTGGAATGAATTGTCCTGTAGGAGAGGTAACATCAGGATCAAATCCCTTGATAACTAAATTTCCATCTAAATTATCCTCCAGATGAAAAGAGACATGCCAATTTCCCCACTCATCCATACTTTGAATTGATTTGATTTGATTTTTCTCTAAATAAACTGAAAAATTTTCATTATCAGAATATCTTGGAAACTCAAAATTAATAAAATATTCAGGTAATGGCCACCCTTTATTGAGCCAAAAAGATAACTCAGTTCCAGATTCATCAAATTCAGGATATGAAATTAAGATTCCTGAATCATATCGGATATCAAAAGTCTCAGCATTTCTTTGAGTATTTAGTACAACTACAGTGTCAGTGCCTATTGCAAAACAACTGTAATACCACACATTATCTGCAACAGAAGTATCAGGGTACATTGAAAATTCTCTAATCTCACCAGGTTTTAGATTAATTATTGGCAAAACACTTTTTCCCATATCTAATGTTTCATGCTCAAATCCATGAATAATTGCCAGAATCTCAATATTTGAAATAGTTTCAGTTCCAGAATTAATTATCCTACCAGTAAGATGACCATCATCATGCACAATTAGACTTTGATCATAAATTACATCTACAGGAATTGTATGTGTAATGGTTTTTTGAAATGATATCTCAGCAGGTAAAAGAATCAGGGAAGGAATAGAAATTTCGGGAAATTTTATTTTAAATGGTATTTCATTACCTGAAACTAGAGAGTCAAGTTGAATTGTTCTAGTAAATTTTTGTGAATCACCCATAACAGAAAGTAAAACTGTCGGAGTTACAGAATAATCTAAATTATTTTTTACATTACCCACTACTGTATAGATATCATTTGAATCAAAAAATCCCACATATTCATGAGTAGGAATAAACACATCAGTAGGTTCAGAAATATCCTTAGATGTATTCCACACCTCAGCATTAACAAAAGGAGTTATGCTTAGAATTAGTACTGAAATAAAAAATAGTGTCAAATGATGTAAAGAGAGGTATTGAGATATGATATAATTTGAAAATAGTCATTTATTATCATAATGTTTTGTATAACTATCAGAATTTATTCAAATATTACCAACCATATTTCCAACCACACCCCCACACATACTTCTTGATATACTGCAAAAATTAGAGGATGTCATTGAGTGAAATATTAAAAATTGAACATTTAAAAAAATATTATGTAAAAAAGAAAATGTTTAGTTCAAAATCATCAATAGTTAAAGCAGCAGATGATGTAACGTTCTCAATTAAAAAAGGAGAAGTGTTTGTATTGGCAGGAGAATCAGGGTCTGGAAAAACAACAATTGCAAAATTAATTTTAAAATCAATTCAAGCAGATTCTGGAAAAATTATTTTTGAGGATCAAGAGATAGACAATCAAAAGAAAAATTTAGAAAAAATTAGAATGAATTGTCAAATGATTCACCAAGACCCATATGATTCCATAAATCCAAGAATGAAGATAGGCGATATCGTATCAGAACCACTTGAAATTCACAATGCAGGAAACAAACAACAAAGAATGAAAAGAGTGATTGAAGTGTTACAAGAAGTTAAACTAGAACCAGCAGAGGAAATTATTAAAAAATATCCTCACATGTTATCAGGAGGTCAAAGACAAAGAGTGGTATTAGCCAGAGCATTGGCACTAAAACCAAAAATAATCCTAGCAGATGAACCAGTTTCAATGTTAGATGTGTCAATTAGAGCAGAAATGCTAGAATTAATGAAAGAATTACAAACAAAATACAATATTTCATTTATTTACATCACACATGATTTAGCAACTGCAAAATACTTTGGTCAGAGAATTGCAATTTTGTATTTAGGAAAAATTGTTGAAACAGGACCAATCAATCAGGTGTTAGAAAACCCAAAACACCCATACACTCAAGCGTTAATAGATGCAATTTCAGAACCAGACCCTGAAAATCTACACAAAGAGAAGAGAATTAGAATTAAAGAGGCACAAGAAACAGGAAATTTCAAAGGGTGTAGATTCAAAGCAAGATGTCTGTATGCAATTGAAAAGTGTAGTGTAGAGCCAGAGTTACAAAAAGTGAATCAAGAACATTACTCTGCATGTTATGTTAAATTAGATTAAACAACAAGAAAAAGGTGGAAAACTCTATTTCTAGAACTTTTTACCTAACATGAATTGTTTTCCTACTCACCACTCTACGACGCAGACATGGTGGTTTCTTGTTACTATAGTTATGTGACTCTATTATTTAATGATGA
>JABGZU010000048.1 GCA_018674605.1 Candidatus Nitrosopumilus sp. | reverse complement strand
TACTTGATCACCTTTTGTAATACCTGAAACATTATTTCCAATATCCTCAACAGTACCAACAATTTCATGACCAGGAGTTACAGGATATTTAACTCCTCTATCAGTGACTTTCATAAATTGTCCATCTCCAAGATCATATCCGCCTTCCCACAAGTGTAAATCACTATGACAAACACCTACAGAATTTACTTTAACTAAAACTTGATCTCCCTCTGGTTTTGGAGTTTCAGATTCAGAAACTGCAAGAGGTTCATTAGGTCCAAGAATTCTTGCAGATTTCATATCAGAAAAAAACCATCTTTACAATATAAGAGTTGACTGGAAGTAAGAAAAAAGTAGAGTGCTTAGATATTATTGAATAAAACAATAGACATCGTGTGAGTGAACCTCCAAGTCCAAACAGTATTTCTCAAGAACCAGTCAATATTCTATTTAGTCCATCATCAGTTGTAAAAAAAGATGTTTGGGAAATTGATCTAATTCAAATTTTAAATTTATTAATTAAAATTCTTGAAAAAACAGGTAAGAAGGATCTGAAAGTTGCAGGAATGGCAGCATTATCATCATCATTAATCTATAGAATGAAAGTTGAAAGTATTTTTGCATTACAAAAAGCAGCTATGGAAAAAAAGTCAACAAGACAAAGAACTGATGTAGATATTGAATTAATAGATATACCATATAGACATGAATCAACATATCCAGTTTCATTAGATGACTTGTTAGGGTTATTACAAAATCTAATTGGGACAATGGCAAATCCACAATCAAGAAGAAATAAACAATTAGAGATAGAACCAATAGAAGCACCTGACTTTCAAGAATTTTTTATTTCATTAGAAAGTATTATTGGAAAATATGAAGATCTAATTATGAAAAAAATATCAAATACAGGATTTGGATTACTTCAAAATATAATTGCAGAACTGGATCAAGTAGATTCAATCAGGTGTTTTTTTGCAGCATTATTTTTAGCAAGAGACCAAAAAGTAGATTTAGAACAAGTTGATGAAGATATCAAAATTATACTCGTAAAAGAAAAAACAACAACTGAGTAAAATGGAGAGAAAGTTCTTTAACTAAAATTTAAAAGAGGAGAAAAGGACTTGGTTAAAATTGAAAATACAGAAGAAGCAACAGCAAGAATTGAAGCTGCACTATATTCAGCAGGACGTCCATTAAGAATAGAAGACATCGTTAGAGCATCAGGCACAGAATCAAGAACAAAAACATTAGAATTACTAAACATAATTATAAAAAAAACAAAAACAGCATTCAAAGCATTAGAAATTGCAATACTACCAGATGGAACATATGTAATGCAATTAAAACCAGAATACAGTTCAACAGTTAAAAGATATGCATCAAAGCCAGTTTTACCAAATGCAACTCTAAAGACATTATCATATATTGCATATATGCAACCAATTGCATCAAAACAACTTGTTGAAACTAGGGGTTCAGGGGTTTATGCACATCTAAAAGAATTACGACAATTAGATTACATAACTCATCAGAATGTAGGAAGATTGAAAATTTATACAACAACTGAAAAGTTTCAAAAATATTTTGGAATTAAAGGAGATGTAGAAGATCTAAAATCAAGATTATTTTCAAAAGTAAGAAAAACAGCAAATAAAGGAAAAATAAATGTCACATCACAAATCACAACAGAAACAAACTAAAAAAATGAGTTGAGACTAGTTTTTGGCGTTTTGTATAAATTAGAGTAATTCACTAAAAATTTCGTGAGAAAATCAGTAGAAAATCTAGCAACCAGTAAAATTACTGGAGGACGAAGAAAACCACTTAGGATTAGAAGAAAATATGAAACTGATAGATATCCAAATGAGGCAATTAATGGAGCCCAAGTTACAGTAACAAGAAGAGTTAGAGGAAACAACAGCAAAGTAGCTTTAAAATCAATTGATTTTGTTAATCTAGCAACAGAAAACTCAAAAGTTGTAAAATCAAAAATTATCAAAGTTTTAGATAATTCTACAAATAACGATTATAGAAGACGAGGTATAATCAGTAAAGGTGCAATTATTGAAATACAAGAAGGTAAGTGCAAGGTTATTTCCAAACCAGGGCAAAACGGGATAGTTAACGCAATATTACTAAAGGAATAAAATGAAAGATTACGAGCACGTCGTAATTTGGTTGGATTATTTTAATAAGAATTTAAAGAAATCAAAAGGTAGAAGATTAGGATTAGAAAAATGTGTTTTTGATCCTTCGTTAAAAGAATTAATGGATGCAACAACATCAGCAGGATTTGAAATTACAGAATCAGATGATAAAGTTAGATTTCCAAAAAGACCATTTGTCAGATCAGGGTATGTTGTGTTGCCAAAAGGATCCTCTAAGACAATAATTCTTAACAAAATTTCACAAAAACTTGTTTCAAAAAGATCAAAGCAAACAAAATAAAATCTATTCTAGCTCTTAGCTAAAGTAAAGTTGACAGAAGTCTATGATAGGGTAATCATTTCTACTATTGTTAATTGCAGGAGGTAGGCGAAATAATGCACCTAGCCGGAAGTGGCAGGGTAATCATTCAACTATCACAAGAATTGGTTGAAGGACAGATACTCTGTGACGAGAAAGGAACTAGAGTTGCAAAAGTAATGGAACTAATTGGCCCAATAAAAAGGCCGTTTGCGTCAGCAACGTCGTTAACAAATAATATCAATAGATTTGTTGGAAAACGAGTTTTCATGTTTGAGCAATCTACTGCAAATAAACCAAAAAGATTTAGGAGAAATAAAAGATGAACACATTACAAACTCAAAACTGTCCAGAATGTAGATCATCATTAGTAGATGATGTGCAAAATGGAGAGATAATCTGTTCTGGTTGTGGCGTAGTTGTCGATGATCAGATTGCAGATTGTGGTCCAGAAACAATAAGTTCGAATCTCGAAGATAAAATGAAGCTTGCAAGAGCAACAGGACAAACAACCTATTCTCAACATGATCTGGGAATAACAACTGAGATTTCAATTAGCGCAAAAGACTTCAGTGGAAAAACTATCAATCATGAAGTTGCAAACCAAATGAATCATCTCAGAAAATGGCAACAAAGAGTAAGAGTATCAACACCAAAAGAAAGACGACTTGCAAATGTTTTAGCAAAAATGGGCGAAACATGTGAATCACTTAATCTTTCAAAAAATGTGTTAGAAACTACTTCAATGATTTACAGAAACTTAGATGGGCATATAGAAGTCAAAGGAAAATCAGTAGCTTGTATCACTGCAGCTACAATCTATATGGCATGTAAGCAATGTAACGTAGTAAGATCATTAGAAGAAATTATTCAAGGAATTGTTCCAGCAAAAGACGTAAAGTCAAAAACAAAACTTGCAGCAAGATACTATAGAACCATGGTAATGGAAATGGGAGCAATTAAGGCTCCAGTCTTAACCATGGACAAATACATCTCAAAAATAGCAAATATGACACAGACAGAGGTAAGAGTAGAAAGACTAGCCTTAGAAATTGCTGAAAAAACAAAAGACAGTAGTATTTCAGATGGAAAATCACCAAACGGAATTGCTGCAGCATATCTGTATGTATCATCAGTATTACTTGGACAAAATGTTCTACAAAGAGACGTTTCAAGTATTGCAGGAGTTACAGAAGTCACTATCAGAAATAGATGTAAAGAGATTCTAACAAGTTACAAACTCAAAATTACTTTGAGACCGTCTCTGGCCAAATATTAAACCCCCCTCCCTTTTCATTTTACAATTAAAGATACAGATTAGGATCAGCTAAATTTCGTCGGTATTATATAGAGAATCAAAATTGTTTGAAACATGGTAGTATTAGAAATTAAAGATTTACACGTATCAATAGATGGTAAAGAAATTCTCAAAGGAGTTAATCTAAAAACAGG
>JABGZU010000113.1 GCA_018674605.1 Candidatus Nitrosopumilus sp. | reverse complement strand
TTATTTGTAATTTTTACATAAAAAAAATTATTATAGAAATACTTAAGTTCAAAAAATGCTTAGTTAATGTATTAGGAATAAGTCCACCACTACCCCCTGAGTGTAATACTCTAAAGGAAACTTGACGGGATCTTGCTTTGGGCTTGTTCACTTTTTAATTCAATATAACAAAATATCTTTTTTGATTTTTTTTAAAATATATCTTAAAGTTAATTGATTAAAATAATGTACCTTCAATCAAAGTTTGAATTTATTTAGAATTAATATTTTTATTAATATGAAGAAGGGGTTGCACTACCTGTAATGTATTGAACATCTGGATCCTGAGAAAATTTCTCAACCATATTTGTATCCATCCTTCCTACAACATTAACCCCGTGATTTGTTGTTTGATTTGGAAATCCAAGTTTACTTCGTATAATTTCTTTTTTCCTTTCAGTGTCTACATGTGATTTGTATTTGATATTTAATTCCACTTTGGGGGCAATGTCTGGCAATTTTCTCTCTAAATACATAATTTTTACAAGTAAATCTGAATCAACATTATTCATAGTTTGATTAAGACCTGAAATGAATTTATCATACTGTGCTTCAACTGTCATAAGTAAATTTCTCAATTAAATTATTTATCTAGTGAGAATACACTGTATGCTATTACTCCTGATTAGTTTTCAAAGTATTGCATTGCAAACATGATGTTCCTTCTATATCTTGTAGATGAAAAATTACGAATATTAAGAAATTAGTAAATCCTTCCAGTCTCAACTTTTCTTTGAAAAATAGATGCGTTTATCAATAAATTTGTGGCTAAAATGTAAAAAAACACCTTCATGTTTTGCCATAAAGGACAAATGATTTTTGAGAAATCGCTAGGCGTAAAATATGTCCATGCTTTGCCCTTTTTGATAAAATACTAATTTGAGATTTTTTTGATCTAAATTATGTCCTTTGAAATTGATTGGTGTAGAAATTTTTTTAATATCTCATGGGCACGTGAACAAGACAAACTGGTCTTACTAGTCGTTTTTGAAGATAAAAAAATGGCTGTAAATATTTCTAAAGAAATTGAAAGTTGGAGTGAAAAATTTACTCGATTAACAATTATAGAAAAAGAGGGGGATGAATTTGCAATTTGTTGTTATGAGGATCCTCAAATATCAAAAAGTGACAAAAAAATTGGATTATTCATAACTGGAATGAGACAAAGTACTGGATATGAATATACAAAAATTATCATTGAAGATAAATCAACTCTTTTACAAATTGTACATGCTGAAGATTTTCTAGATATTAAAACACATCAAGAAGTTTCTAAATTAGTACCGTTAAGAAAATGCAGAATTATTTCTGAAAAAGATTTAAAAAAACAGGAATTTTATTATGAAAAAATTGCCAGTTTAAACAAAAAATCTGATGAGGATTCAAAAAAATAAAATCATTCATCATTTATGGCTAATTAGATTGAATTGGTTAAATTAGATATAAAGAATTACTACCAAATCATTCGTAACATTACTACTGATAATTCGTTCATGTTTCTTAAATGTAAATTGATTTTACTGTATCTATGAATGATAACAATAACAATGTCACATGGGAAGATGCAATTGGTTCCTCCTGGTTAATCTCTGAAGAATAAACACTGTAATTTTGTTTATATGACTTCAATTATGATGTCAATATAATGCCAAAATTCTTGTAAATTTCTAAGATTTTATTTTTTAATTTTTATATTTATAATTAAAATTCAAAGAATCATTTAAGTAATATTTTGTTGTATAGTTATTATGACTTCTTTTGAAAATTTATTAACAAAAATTATGAATTCTGATGTAAATATCAGACATAGTATAGTTACTGACATTGAAGGGAAAATAATTACTACTAGCCACAGGGATGGAGTTACAAACTATCTATCTCAAGAAGAAACTGAGGCTTCCCTTCAAAGAGCAGCTACTGCATGGAAAGCCAGGAAGGAATTAAGCCCAAAAATTGGAAATGGAATGTATGCCGTTGCTGCATTTGAAAAAATTACTAGGATGACTTTTCCATTAGATGATGAAAATTTGATTTTTGTTAGCATGGGCTCTGATGCAGTTAGAATGGATCTTCATGAAGGCGGTCAAAAACAAATCATCGAACATGTCTTAAACATATTGAGCCGTGATCCTACAAAAGCATAATACTATTACTGAAAATGTATTTAGAAGAACATTCAAAAGAATGTAGATATAGAAACGACAATGATTTACCTCACACCAATTGCTATTGCAAGTGTCACAAAATTATAATGATGGAATCTGAAAAAATGGAATCAAGAACTTTCTGATTCTTTTTCTGGTTCAAAATTTTCTATAATTTCATTTATTGTTTTTGTGATTGTCTCTTTGATTTGTTCTTGTTTCATTCCTGATTTATGCATAAGTTTCATTTGATCTAACAATGCAAAATGTACTCTGCCTTGCAAATAATCTACAATGCCAAAACCTTTCTTTGGAAATTCAGTCACAAATAGATCATGATCTGATGAATCACTTGATGATTTGGTCATGTTGTAAATTAATAAAAATTCAATTATAATATTTTCCAAATATTCATTAATATCAAAAAATAGCAATTTTCATGACCGAGTTTATCCATAAACCTTATGAAAAAATCTATGTACGCGATATGATCAAACTTAGTCTTGATGATCTTATAGGTATGATGTCCTCTTTAGAGGCTGCAAATGCATATTGGGTTGATGGTGTTTTATTTGCCAGTTTTGCTATGACTGAATCTGAAGAATTAGCTAAAAAAGAAATGAACAATGAAATGTTTTTAGATAAAGTTGTTTTTGCAATTAATGAAAAATATTCAAAAACAGTAAAATCATCAACTAATCTTGAAATTGGTGTTTTAAACATGCAAAAAAGTAAATTATATTCTGATTTGATTAATTGGTTAAAAACTCAGCCTATTTGGACTGACTAATATTTTACAAAATTAATTTTCTATAATGTTTTTATGGTGATAAATTTGATTTCATCTGTGGAATTAAAATCTGAAAAATCTATTAAAGAATATTTAAAAAAATTATCTGATGATACTATAATAAAATATTATTCTGATGTGGAATATTCTCCGTTTCCAATATTGGTAATTGAAGAATACACTCGAAGATTTAATCAAAAGAGTAAAAATGAAATCATTAAAGATCTAAAATTTCAGACACGTTTAGCTCGTAAAAAAACTCAAGAGATTACTAAAATGGCTAAACAAAATACCTTGCTGGACGATGTTACTAAACAAAAATCAAAAGCAATAATTGATCAAGCTAAAAGAAAAGGTTATCGTATCAGTGAAAAAATTTCCAATAAACGTAATATTTTAAGTTCAAAACTAAAAAAATCTACAAAATCTAAAATTCGAAAAACCGTTAATGCTGGAAAGGGCCTTACAACATCTAAAAAAGAATATTTGGAATTGTTGGAGAACTTGGCAAAATTAAAGACAGCCGGAATTATTACTACAAAGGAATTTCAAGAAAAAAAGAAGAAAATTTTATCAAAGATTTAATTTATTTCTGTTTGTCTAATATTTCTTGAAATTTATTAAATTCTGATTTTGTTTTTACAAATTGGTCCGTTGAAATTTTACAAGAAAAAATTTGCTTCATTTGGTTATCTATTAGAAAAATCATTTCATTTAGAATTACTGCATCTATGAATTCATTTGCAGGATATGTTGTATATTCTAACACTTCATCATTAATTTGAACTTTAAATTTACAGCCTACCAACAAACCTATTTCTTCATGTTTATTTAGAAATCCTCTCAAACTTGCTTTTATTTTTGATTTATTTTCAAATGTTGTATATTTTGATATATTTTCTAAATTTTCTTCAACGATACATGCAACTGGATTTTCTTTAATATGTAAAATTAATGTTTTATGAGTTTGAATAAATTTTTCAGTGTCTTCAATTTTATCTAAAGGCATGTTTTAGTGATTAAAAATTCATTAATTAATTTTTTAGTAATTACCGTTAATTTTTTTGTTAAGAAAAAAAGTCAGCCTCCATCGTTTTGGAGACTCTGTAATTGTATTAACTAGTTTACATGAGCTTTGGGCCCATCCAGCTAACACCGTAAGATGTCTCTGACTCGATAATGATTTTATGATTATCTTTATGTTAAAAATTAAATTTAAAAAAAATTACTTTATTGTTTAATTTTTTTACTTTAACTATTTCGTAATTAATAATCATTAACTAGTACGAGAACATCCACATTTTACATAAACCACTTTGAACTCCCCTTTTGTTTTGATATTGTGTGACATTGGTTTATTGCAATATTGACAATCAACTGAACCATGATATTCTTCTACTGGAACTATTTCATACTCCCATAATTTTTTCTTGCTATTCCAATACACTGAATTAATCTCCTTTGGTGTATCCATACTTTGTATTTGTCATTAATTTAATTAATTAATTTTTAGAGTATCATATTTTGTAAATGAAATGTGCAAAAATTTGCAATTAACCCGTAAATAGGGCTAATTTATGAACAAAATATGAAGGATATTTCCATATCTACCATTTTAAATTCTATGAATGGGGAAACTGCGTATTTGACTGATATGTGGGAAAATTGTGTTGATGAAAAAAGAAAAAGATACACTAGAAGTAAATTTTCAGATGTGTTAAATAAAATGGAAGAATTTGGTTATTTAAAAAAACATGGATACAAAAGTGAAACCTCTTATACAAAATTAGAATTTACTGATGCATCTGATCATATTGGTTTTATCAATAATGTTATTTTTACAAATGAAACTAAAATAAACAAAGCATTAAAAAAATTAGATAGTAGAAAAATCTTTATTGATATTTCTAAAAATTTGAATGCTTATAAATTTAATAAACATAGTACTAAAGATTATGATTTATTTCTAGAAGGCACATCTAGCATGTTGGGATTATCTTCTTCTATTTTATTTACTATCCAAAACACTGCTAATGTTGAATTAAAAAAAGAATTAAAATTATGTTTTAAACAAATTAAAGAATTTTTAGATGAAACAAATGAAATATTAATGAAGTTTAGAGGTTCAAATGAACGAATTGTATTGCAACGAATTTTAAATAATAAAATTACCGAACCTGGATTTTTAAAAATTTAATGAACATTAATTTTATACAATAAGTTATTTTTATAGACATCCATTTTAAAATAATTTTTAAAACTATTGCATTG
>JABGZU010000111.1 GCA_018674605.1 Candidatus Nitrosopumilus sp. | reverse complement strand
CCACATCCTCTCATTGCTTCAATTAATGAGTTAATTGTAGGACCTTCAATAACTGGAATATTCTCAAGATTTCTTACAAAACAATGCATTAATTCGGGTGCATCATTTTTTTCTAAATCTTGAAATAAATCAACTGCTAATTCATCTGCTTCACCAACAACAACTGTATCAATTCCATGAATTTTCATTCTATCTGATTTTGCTAATTCCCATGCTCCGTTACCTCCTACTACAACTTTAAAATCATATTTCTTTTTGAGTTGAATAATACTTGCACACATTTTTTTAAATTTCATGGCGACATAAGATAATTTTTCTGGTGACATTGTTGTAGTAACTGGTGCCATTCCTAGAGGATCCATTACGTTGATTCCGACAACTTTAGTATCTGGTCCAATAGATTTTTGAAGCATTTCAGGATGTGCCATGAATACGTCTTCTTTTTTATATCCTCCATTGATTAGTGAACTTTCAATTCTTCTTAATCCTACTTGAGCAACTTTTACTTCACCTGTTATTGGATCTGTTTCCACTGATGGACAAAATACTTTATCAAAAACCCATTCTGGTAAAACTTCGTATGGCCCACATGCAATAAATCCATACAAGAAATTTCCTCTATAATTTGTCATTAAACTACGGTCTGCAGTAAGAACAACACGTTTACCAGCCAACTAACTGCAATCCTAAAACCATCTTATATATCATTTACGAGCATGATTAATTTCCTTTTTCTCTCATTTTTGTAGTTTTTATAATTTCTTGATTGCCCTATTTGCAATATTTGCGGCAATTCCTCCTGCTGCAATACCATTATCAATATTTACTACTGATAATCCTAATGAACAACTTTGTAGCATTGATGCTAAAGCTGCAATGCCTTTCTCACCATACCCATACCCTACAGATGTTGGAATTCCTATTATTGGAATATCTACCATTGTAGAAACTAGTGTTGCTAATGCTCCTTCCATTCCTGCTGCAACTATGATGCGCTCTACATCTTCTTTAATTATTTTTTTTAAAATTGGAAATATTCTTTGAATCCCTGCAACTCCTACATCATAACTTGTAATACATTTACAATTCATTGCTTCACACATGAGTCTTGCTTCTTCTGCAACTCCAATATCTGACGTTCCAGCTGTTAGAATTCCTACTTTTCCACCTTGAAATTTAATTGGTTTTTTAAATATTAGTATGGTTGAAGAGTTTTTCCCCGTTTCTATTTTGACCTTCAATTTCTTTACAAATAAAATTAATTTTTTGTAATCCTCTTTTTTGATTCTTGATACAATAACTAAATTTGTTTTTTCTAAAGTTTTTTTAATAATTTTTTTAATATCCTCTAATTCTTTTGTCTCTGCAAAAATTACTTCTGGAACTCCTCTTCGTTTACTTCTATTAACATCAATTTTTGCAAAATTCTCTACTTCTTCAATTGAATATAATGTTAGTAGTTTTTTTGCATCTTTTGTAGAAATTTTTCCAGATTTAACAGATTCTAAAATTTCATTAATTTTCAATAAATTTTATAATTGTCATCTATACTAAAATGCTTAGATTTCCATACCTGAAATTGCACTTTTGACATTGGTAACGCCTTTGTCAAACATTGTTTTTTCTTCATCATTAAGATCCAACTCAATGATTTTTTCTATACCATTTTTACCAATAACAGCAGGAACACCGATGGTAACATCCGAATGACCATACTCTCCATCAAGATAAGTTGCTACTGGGATGACTTGTTTTCTATCTCTTACAACAGTTTCAATAATTGCAGAAATTGCATTTCCTGGTGCATGTACTGTGGCACCTTTTAGTTCTATTACTTTAGCTGCAACTTGTTTTGTGTTTTGAACAATTTCATCTAATTTTTCTTTTGGTAAAAATGATGAAAGTGGAACTCCTGAAATGGATGAAAATCTTGGTAATGGAAGCATGTTTTCTCCATGTTCTCCAATCACTAATCCTCTAATGGAATCTCTAGAATAACCCGTAGATTCATGAATAAATTGTCTAAATCTTGATAAATCTAACATGCCGCCCATT
>JABGZU010000030.1 GCA_018674605.1 Candidatus Nitrosopumilus sp. | reverse complement strand
GATAATCCTTTTCCACAAACATAACACTCTACGCTTGAAACTGATGATTGTATACCTTGATGCAATTTTGTATTTTGCATCATTGTTCTGCTACTCATTTTCATCATGATTTTATAGCGATCAACTATTGTATAAAGGTACCGTACTATACCGTAATGAATAGATGTCTGTAAATCTATTGTTTTACATCTGTTTTTAGCACATTTTCCTTCTTAACTATTAAATAATAAACAGTCAAAATTTTGTCTATGGGTGGACACCTTTGGAAATGCTCAAGCAAAAGTAATACCATTAGATTTATCTGAAAATCAATTTCAAATTTATAATAAAATTTCTCGAAATTATTCTCATTCTTTTCTCTTTGAGTCTTTATCTGGTCCTGAGGTATTGGCTGAAACATCTGTAATGGGGTTTGATCCTAAAATTATTTTTAAAGGATATTCTGATAAAGTCGAGATTATTGAAAATAATAAAATCACTGTAATTCAAACCCGTGATCCTTTTAATGAATTAAAAAAATTACTTGGAAAATCAAATGATCAAAAATATCGTTATCTTGGTGGAGCTGTAGGTGTTGTAAATTATGATGCTATTGAATTAGTTGAAGATATTTCTAATGAAAATAATTTTGATCAACCTTTAATGGAATTTGGAATTTATGATGACGGATTACTATATGACAATGTTGATAAAAAATTATTTTATTTTTATCATGATGAAAACAGATTTGATAAATTAATTATGGGTGATGACACATTCGGAGAATTTTTTTCAAGTGATGTTGTTCCTAATATGGATAGAAAAAAATTTTCAAACATTGTAAATAAAGCAAAACAGTATATTCATGATGGTGATATTTTTCAAGTAGTTTTATCTCGTAAATTTGAATTTGAAACTAGCGGTGATGATTTAAAATTATATCAAACACTACGAAAATTAAATCCCTCTCCCTACATGTATCACTTAAAACAAGATTCTAAAGTAATCATTGGAGCATCCCCTGAAATGTTAGTTAGAATCACTGATGATAAAGTTGAAACTTTTCCAATTGCAGGAACTCGAAAAATTACTGATAATGAAGAAAAAAATAAAGCATTATCTGATGAATTAATTCATGACGAAAAAGAATTAGCAGAACACACTATGCTTGTTGATTTAGGTCGTAATGATATTGGTAGAGTTTGTAAATATGGTACTGTTCATCCTGAATCTTTGATGCAAATTAAGCGATTTAGTCATGTTCAACATATTGTTAGTCATGTTGTAGGGACTTTAGATTCAAAAAATGATATGTTTGATGCATTTCAGGCAGTATTTCCTGCTGGAACTGTTTCAGGGGCTCCAAAAGTTAGAGCAATGCAGATAATTGATGAATTTGAATCTGAAAAAAGAGGACCATATGCTGGAGCTGTAGGTTATTTTTCATACAATGGATGTTGTGATTTTGCAATTGCGATTAGAAGTATATTCATTAAAGACAATAAAGGATTTGTACAATCCGGTGCTGGAATTGTTTCTGATTCTGTTGCAGAAAATGAATTTAAAGAAACAGAACACAAGGCCGGTGCAATGCTTCAAGCATTAAAGGAGGCATCTAATTGAAATTTTTAATTATTGATAATTACGATTCATTTGTTTACAACATAGCACAATATCTTGGTGAATTAGGAGTTCAATGTGATGTGATTAGAAATGATAAAATTACAATTTCACAAATTAAAGAAAATAATTATGATGCAATAATTATTTCTCCAGGTCCAGGTACTCCTGAAGAGAAAAAGTATTTTGGAATATGTAGCGATGTCATAAAAGATCTTGGTTCTACTACTCCTATTTTGGGAGTTTGTCTTGGACATCAAGGAATTATTGCTGCGTTTGGAGGTAAAGTTACAAATGCTGGATGTGTTAGACATGGAAAAACTAGTCCAGTAAATCATACTGATTCTGAATTATTTAAAAAAGTAAAAAATCCATTTAGAGCTACTCGCTATCATAGTCTAGTTGGAGATAAAACAATAATCCCTGATGTTTTAGAAGTTATTGCTACTGCTAGTGATGATGGAGAAATAATGGCAATTAAGCACAAAGAATTTTTAATTCAAGGTGTACAATTTCATCCAGAATCTATAATGACTGAAGATGGAAAAATAATTCTGGGTAATTTTGTTAGACAGGTTAAAGAAAAATGATTTCTCAATACATTTCAAAATTAGAGCAAAAGATTGATCTTACTTATGATCAAATGACCGAAATCATGTCTGAAGTACTATCTGGTAAAACAACAGATGATCAAAACATGGGAATTTTATCTAATTTATCTCAGAAAGGTGAAACTGATGATGAATTACTTGGAATGCTTGATAAAATGCAAGAATTATCTCTTAAAGTTACGCCTGAAAATAATGAAACCGTCATTGATATGTGTGGTACTGGTGGGGATAAACTTCAAACATTCAATGTTTCTACAACTGCATCATTTGTAGTTGCAGCTGCTGGAGGTATGGTAGCTAAACATGGAAATCGTTCAAGTTCTGGAATTTCAGGAAGTGCAGATATTTTTGAATACTTTGGATATGATTTAAACTCTGAACCCTCAGTTGTTGCAGATATTTTAGAAAAACATAGAATTTGTTTTATGTTTGCACAAAAATTTCACCCTGCAATGAAAAATGTTTCTACTGCTAGAAAACAACTTGGAACAAGAACTGCATTTAATTTACTTGGACCCCTATCCAACCCTGCTAATGTAAAAAATCAACTTATTGGTGTTTTTTCAAATGACTTTCTTACTAGATTGCCTCAAATTTTAAAAAGAAAAGGCGTAGAAAATATAATGACTGTTAGATCCAATGATGGAATGGATGAGTTTTCTACAAGTTCTACAAATAGTGTTTGTATTTTAAAAAATAATGTTGTTTCAGTTAATACAATTGATCCTGAATTTTTAGGATTGCATAAATCATCTCTTACGGATATCCAAATTAAAACTAAAAAAGATGCAATTGATTCTTTTGTTGGAGTGTTAAATAATACTGCTAATCAATCCATGATTGAAACTACTGCATTAAATGCTGCTGCAGGATTATTGGTTGGAAATGTTGTAAATAGTTTTGAAGATGGTGTTGAACTTGCATTAAATACAATTATTGAAGGTAAGGCCATGAATCTATTGGAGAGATTTGTGACTGATATTGGCAATATTGAAAAATTAAAGGAGATTATTGATGGCTGAAAATATTTTAAAAAAATTAGTAAATAATTCTCAAATTGCAATTGATGATGGTGTGTATGATGTTGATGTTAATTTACAAAAATCAGAGAAGGATTTTAAACAAATTATTACATCTAACCCTCACGCAACATTACTTACTGAAGTAAAATTTTCATCTCCCTCTTTAGGTAAAATTAGAACAATTGGTGATCCTAGTAATATTGCAAAACAGATGATTGCTGGAGGCTCAAAAGCACTATCTGTTTTAACTCAACCTCATTTGTTTAATGGTTCCCCTGAATATTTCATCAAAGTGAGAAACGCTGTAGATGTGCCCTTATTGATGAAAGACATTATGATTGATAAGATCCAAATTGATACTGCAAAAAAAATTGGAGCTGATTACATGTTAGTTATTCAATCCCTTTTTGATCAAAAATTCCTTACTGATATTGATGAATTCATTGGTTATGGACATAAACAAGGTTTGAATATTTTACTTGAAGTTCACACTAAAGAAGAATTTCAAAATGCATTAAAAACAAAAGCTGACATTATTGGAATTAATAACCGTAATTTAGATACATTAGAAATTGATCTTAAAACCACTGAATTAGTTTTATCTGATTATGATGATTCTAGACTTATTTTATCTGAAAGTGGAATTAGTCCCTCTGAAGATATTAGATATCTGAAAAAATGTGGTGCTGATGCATTTTTGATAGGCTCAAGTATAATGAAAAGCGATAATATTGAAGAACAAGTAAGAAAATTGGTGAACTCCTATTGAAATATCCAAAAGATGGTAAATTCGGAGAATTTGGTGGTCAATACATCCCTGAAACCTTAGTACCTGCAATTGAAGAATTAGAAGAAAATTATCTTAAATTTAAAAATGATAGAAAATTCAAAGACGAATTAGATTATTATCTTAAAGTGTATGCTGGTAGGCCAACTCCTCTATATTATGCAAAAAATTTATCTGAAAAATTAGGTGGTGCTAAAATCTATCTTAAACGAGAAGATTTACTTCATGGTGGAGCCCATAAAATTAACAATACAATTGGTCAAGGGTTATTAGCAAAAAAAATGAATAAAAAAAGGATTATTGCAGAAACGGGTGCAGGACAACACGGTGTTGCAACTGCAATGGCATGTGCTGCATTGGGATTAAAATCTGAAGTATACATGGGGTACAAAGATACAATCAGACAAAAACTAAATGTTTATCGAATGAACATGTTGGGTGCTAAAGTTCATCCAGTAAAATCTGGCTCTAAAACATTGAAAGATGCAATTAATGAGGCAATCCGAGATTGGATTACAAATGTAGAAAATACCTATTACTTGTTAGGTTCTGCAGTAGGGCCTCACCCTTATCCTGTAATGGTTAGAGATTTTCAAAGTGTAATTGGAAATGAAATAAAATCACAAATGAAAAAAATTAACAATAAAGATCCAGATGTTGTAATTGCATGTGTTGGCGGTGGTTCTAATGCAATTGGAACTTTTTATCCTTTAGTTGACACTAGTGCTGAAATAATTGGAGTTGAAGCTGCAGGTAAAGGACTAAAATCTAAATTCCATTCTGCAACATTATCTGCAGGAAGTAAAGGAATACTTCATGGAATGATGACTTATTTGCTTCAAGATGATGAAGGTCAAATTACTGAGACTCATAGTATTTCTGCAGGATTAGATTATCCTGGAGTTGGCCCTGAACACGCCTACTACAAGGATACTAAACGAGTAAAATATCATTCATCAACTGATAGTGAAGTGTTAGATGCATTTTTGACACTTACACGAACTGAAGGCATAATTCCAGCTTTGGAATCTGCCCATGCAATATCTGAAGCTATGAAAGTTGCTAAAAAAGGAAAACCTTCTGAATCTATTGTGGTTACGCTTTCGGGTAGAGGTGATAAAGATGTTGAAGAAGTTCAAAAATATTTAGATGCTGCTGATAAAAATAATAATTAATTATTTAAATCGATTTTTTTAATAGTGCTTCTTGAGGTGTTTTTTCATTATTTGATTCCCAATGCCAATTATGATGTTTTTTCCAATGACTTTCTAATTCTTCTGTAGTTGGTTCTTTTCCTAATGGACTTCCACATAATTTACACTGTTTCATTTTTTTCCTCGGTTTGTTTTTTCTTTTTTGATTTTATTAATGGATGACATTGAGCTGGAAAATTATCTTCATCCATGTGAGTAATTGATACAATGAAGCATTAAGATGTTTTGTAAATATTTATTTTATTTTTTATTTATTTTATTTGGTTTTGTTTTACTCTTTTTTCTAAACTTGTCTTTTTTTCTTGTATTTTCTAACCCCATAATTGTATGTGTTTTTCCATTCTCACATAATTTCATATCTCCAGTGTACTGGTCATGTGTTGATTCTATATTTCCATCAAAAAGTAATTCTCCGATAACTTCCCATGCCCTACTTTCTGAAATTTCAAATTTGTAATTGATTGTAGATACTTTGGTGAAAAATCCATTTCTTGAATTTCTTAAAATGAACTGTTCTATTTTTTGTTCTACTGTCAATGATGGACCTTTATTTTTGAATTTTCTAAATGGTTTTCTTTCAGACATATTTTGTTCTCTTTTTTTCTTGTATTTTATCTAATCTTTTGCATTAATGGTATCTGGATCATTATTTCCGGGCAAATATTTGTCTCCAAGTCTTTCTTTCATTTTTTCATCAAATTCTTCTTGTAATCTTGTAAGGTATATCTCTGCTTCAGTTTCATCATCTGGAATTCCTGTATCTGTATCATAATTGAAACCAGTTGCTAAATGATAAAATTCTTCAAAAAATTCTTTACAATCAATTACGTCTGCATCTCTATCTATTGATATGGATAAACAACCATTGTTTCTTTTAATGTTAAGACAAACTTCTTCTTCAATCATTGTATCTACAATTGTGGCCATTAGATATGGTACATATTTTTCATCTATTTTTTTTTGATTACAATTTGCTATCCATAATTCTTCTCCATCCAATAAATTATCAAATGTCCTAACTGCTACATCTCTAACATCTGAATCTGGATGTGATGATTTAGATTTCCATACGTTCTCATCATATTTTCCTGGCTCCACATACGCCATATCAAAAGTTAAATTTTCATTAATTTCTTCAAATTCCCATACTTGTTTATTTGTCCACATTGGTGAAAAGTCATTAATTATTTTTTTTGTAAATTGATTCAATACATACACCTCTTTTTCTCTAATGTTTAATCTTATCTTGAACTATTGATACCTGATTTTAAATATTCTAATGTACATTCTGCTAGTCCTTTATCTGAATGTCCTTTGATATCATGTTTACAATTAGGACAAATTCCTTCTTGCTCTTCTGTTAATTCATCTCCAACTTGTTTCATACAACACTCCATTAATTCTGATGTTGAATGTGACTCCATTGATAGTTTACATGTTGGACATTCTGTCATTTTCTAATTTTTATTTATTTTATATCCATAAATAATATCTGATCTAAAAATTATCTATGAATAATGTGGATAAATTTCAAAAAAAACTCCTTTGTGTTTGTCAAAATATGGTGCTTTTTGAAGTAATTCCTGAGATTGAATGTGATTGGGGTACTCATATTGTAATTCAATGTCCTAAATGTGAAGAATTATTTTCTATTGATAAACAATGCCCTGCTTTTCAAACCATTGAATTATTGTTAAAACAAAATACTGAATTATTTAGTAATGAAGAACAATTATCCTACTCCACTGATTGTCATTCTTGTTGAAATTTTTTACTGTTAGCTAAATAACAAAAATAACCCTACTGCAGATGCACTTAGAGAAATGCCCATCCAAACATAAAATTTTTTATTCACAATATGTCTATTAAATCTCTGAAATTAATAGTTTAGAATTTTGAAAACAGGCAAATTTGCCTCCTTTTGCATCGACTCTTTGGGAGTTACTTAAAGCAGTCAAATTTGTCAACAACCCTGTTTCCAATGTTTCTAATGACTTTGATTTTGAAAATTTCTTAAAATAAAACATGTCGTTATATTTCATCAAAATGGGTTGAAAAAATTATCCTTTTTTTATTATTTTTAAAACCAAGCCTAAACCTTGTAAAATCATACAACTTTTACTTTATTATGAAATTATCAATAATTTTATTCTCTGTTTAACGCACTTCTAATTATGAGTGAAAATAATGTTGTTGAGTGGTCTCAAAATAATTTATTGAAATGGTCTGATTTTAAAGCTGAATCCAATCCTGCTGTTTTTGAAGATTCTCATAGTACTATAAAATATGCATTTACTTGGACTATTAATTCTGATAAATTAAATGATGATGTTGTATTTCTTATTGAAAACATACAACTCACTGTTGAATTTCATTCTTTATTATCTTGGGTTAGATTTTCAGACGCAAATGATAATTTGTTAAAACATGAACAAGGCCATTTTGATCTTGCTGAAACAATTAGAAGAGACCATATAAAAAATTTAGAAAATAATTTTTATAACAAAGTTTTCCCTACAAGAGGTCACAATGACGCTCAACGTAAACAATTTGCAAAAGAAGATTCTGGAAGAATGATTTCAAAAGAAGTTGATAAATTAACTAAAATTTTGATTAAAACCCGTGAAGAATATGATGAAGAAACTAATTTTGGTAACAAACTTGAAATTCAATTAAAATACACAAAAGTTTTTGAAAATTTAAAATAATTTATTATTAATTTCTAGAATTTTTTAGATATTAATTTTATGTGCTCATTAATTACCTATAACGCTTTAAATAAAATTCTTATTTTTAACCTCTGATGTTTTAATTTTTTTAATTAAATTATGGATGGCATTTGTTATTTGAATATATTTTTTTATTATTTCTGATTATGTAAAATGGTCCATGTAATATTTTTTTTAACTATTTTACTACATAATTTTTGTAATGATGATTGTGTTTATTTTGTATGTTTGACCTATTCTTATCTAAATCCACTATCTGTTTTTATTGTATTTTTCAATTAATTTACGAGCCTAATTTTTGTTTGATTCCTTTTGGTTAGATATGATTTGTTCATTTCTTTCAGTATCTGAATGAACTTCAACATGCTCGTATAGGACTTCCTTTGTATCAAATAATTGATCACAATAATCGCATTGTTCCATGCTTTTTCTACGTGCCTGTTACTTTTATAATTTTAAATATTTTGTTCCTAAATTTTCATAATTTTAGATTTTTTTTGTAATTATTTTATTGAATTTACACAATTTTTTAATTATGTTTCAATTTTAATATCTTCATTACATACAGGTAATTTTCCTGTTTCACTTTTGAATCTCTCAATTAATTCTAATTGTTCTTGTTTTTGATTACTTGTAAATACTCTTTGATATGATTGGGTTTTTTGCATACATTCATTCCCTTCAAATTCTGTATCTACGTATTTGGAAAATGTAGTTTCTAAATTATTTGTCTCTCCAATAAAAATTGGGTCTTTTTTTCTATTGTATAATACATAAACACCTGGAATGGCTTTAACAAATTTGGCACTCTCTAACCAAACTCTCATTTTGTCTTCAAGTAATTCCATGATAAACAATAATTTTACTAGATATTAAATCCAATTGAAATTTTTTGTATATCACAAGAACCTTCATCCTTTTAATACCTAAAATCATGAGAATCATTCTGTCTCTTTTAGAAAAATTTCCCGATCATTTCAAACCTCGTCAAATTCAAAAAGATATTCTAAATGAAATTGAAAATAAATTACAAACTGGTTACAAAAAAATAGTTATTTGTGCTCCAACTGGTGTTGGTAAATCTTTAGTTGGTGCAACTGTTTCAAGTTATTTTGATAGTTCTTTTACTGTTACAGCTTCAAAGCATTTACAAGATCAATACATCAAAGATAT
>JABGZU010000010.1 GCA_018674605.1 Candidatus Nitrosopumilus sp. | reverse complement strand
TTCTTGGCATTTACATTATTATCTATATCCATTCTATCTTTTGGTTTAACTGGAGCAGTAAATGCACAATCTGACGGATTAACTCTCCCCTTATCTGTTTCAACAGAATTATCTTCTTATACTGATGGTGATATAATTGTCATTTCTGGTTTTATCAAAAATTTATCTGAATATGCCCAATCTGTAACTGTAATGGTTGTAGGTCCTGATGGAAATATTGTAAATATATCGCAGATTACTCCTAGTTCATCTGGAGATTATTCTACTAGTCTTAAGGCTGGTGGTACCATGAATAATACTGGAGAATATGAGGTCCGTGCACAATATGGTGCTCAAAAAATTACTTCTACTTTCATTTTTACTGTTAGTTCTTCAGTTATTATTCCAGAGCCTGAACCAACACCAGAGCCTGAACCAACACCAGAGCCTGAACCAACACCAGAGCCTGAACTTACATCTGCACAAAAACAAGAAGAACGTAACATTATCTTTATTGGCTCAAAACCTATCATGACATATGTTTCTGCAACATTAACACAACTTTCAACTAGACCTCATGTAACTATCAAAGCTAGAGGCAAAAAAATTACTTTGGCAGTTGATGTTTCTCAAATGATTGTTAAAAGAATGGACACTGTTGGATATGTGATTAGTGATGTGAGAATTTCTTCTGATTCTCTTACTTCTCAAGATGGAAGACAACGTAATGTGTCTAACATGGAAATTGATATTACAAAAGAATAATCCGCGAACTATTCTTTTAATTATTTTTGGAATTTTAATTGTTGTAATATTTTTTTATTCATATGATTCTTCTTGTGGTGTAAAACATATTTCTATTTTAAATCAAATACAAATTTATGATAAAACTCTTGATCCTGAATTTTGTGAAATAATTCTTGAGGAAATTGATTTATTTAATGATAGTTGTAAACCCACATTTGAAATTTTAGATTGCAGTTAATAAAATACATCTGTTAAAAATGTAATTCCAAAATAAATTAAAATCAAACTCAACCCTACCATTATTATTTTATAATTTCTATTTGAAATTATTTTTACACTTTTTGATGCAAAAAATGCAACCATTCCCAACCATACAAAATCCATCCAAATATGAAATACAAATACAATCAATACCCCTGCAAATGCCCAAACTAACATTGCATCTGAAATTAACTTTAATCCTATAGTTAACCACCATATGATGAAAAATGGATTTAATGCACTAAATAGTATCCCTGTAATTATTGGGCCATGTTTTGGCTTTGTTGAGATGCCTCCATTTTTTTTAAATATTGATTTAATCTGTATACCTGCAAATCCAAAAAGTGTAATTGCTCCAAAAATAGAAATAATTACTCTAAATTCTGGGAAAATTTCTAGTGAAAATGCTCCAATTCCCAATAAAATCACTAATGGTAATTCTACAATTGAATGACCTATCGCAATTTTTATTCCTGATCTAAAACCTTCTTTTAAGCCATAGGTGATATTTGCTGCAAATAATGGTCCTGGTGACATAACCCCTGATACTGAAATTATTATTACAAGTACTGCAAATTCTATCATTTTCTTGCAGTTATCCTATATCTGTAATGAAAAAATCTATCTGTACATTGAATCTTTAAGATGTGCTGATTCTTCTTGTGTTTCTTTTATCACTCCTTCTGCTTTTTCAGCTTCTTTTTGTAATGATGAAATATCACACGATGCACCTGGAATTAATTTTGACATTGTAAGGCAAAGATCTACACTTGATTTAAAATCTGGACCTTTTCCAATTGTGTTAAAAATTATTACAATCACTTCTTGGTTTGTTATACTTCCTTTATTTAGCAACATTCCTGGAATCCCTGGCACTGTTCCATGATCTAATACTTCTAACCCTGCATCTTTAATTTTTTTTCTTGCAGAGTCTGTACTTCCAATTCCCATCATTTGTGAACTTTCTTTATTTGATTTTATTGCAACACTACTAACAATTAATTTGATCTTTTGTTTTTTTGCCCACTCTAACATTAATTCTGAAACTTGTTTGTGATGTGATTGATCTAAATCTAGATATGATGAAAATACTCCTACTTTCAAATCTTCATTGATAAAAATTCTTGATGGATAATTTGGTTTACCATCTTTTATGATACTAATTGGTGGAAAATCATCTGAGTCAATTATTCCACATAATTCAAATTTGGATGTTTGTATCATTGACTCTGTAGCAATTGCACTACTAAACCCCACTGATGGAAATCCATCTATCAAATACCCATCTTTTAAATTAAATTCTTTAAATTCTTTAATTATTATTTTTGATGATGACATTGTTTTTCTTATTCTATGTTACATAATATGATTTATGATTTTTTTTCAAATTTTGAAATTAATGCTGCATAGATGAATGGTAGTATTGTTGTAACTTCTGCATGTAATGTTGCTTGTCTTGCAATTTTTGTAACCTTGCCCCATGAAATTGCCTCTCTGACTAATGCTCCGCTAAGACTTCCATCAAATTCTTGTGCAGTTGTAATATAAAATGCATAATCTAATCCTTCTCTATATTGATTCCACCATAATGTGTGATGTTTTGAAATTCCTCCACCAATCATAAATGCTCCTGATTTTTCAGCTTTGAATATTAAACCTGATAATAGATTTGCATCTCCAATTATGTTTAGTTTAAAATCATTATGACTTTGTGTAAACATCCAAATCTGACTTCCTACTGAACCATCCATAATTCCTGGAACT
>JABGZU010000008.1 GCA_018674605.1 Candidatus Nitrosopumilus sp. | reverse complement strand
TGGTTTCAACCTAAGAGGTATTGAAAAGAAAGATATCAAGAGAGGAGATGTTCTTGGTACTCCTGATGCCCCACCAAATGTAGCAAAAGAATTCAAAGCCCAAATTATTGTTATTCACCATCCAACAGCAATTGCACCTGGATACACTCCAGTTATGCACGCTCATACAACACAAGTCGCAGCAACTGTTACTGAGTTCCTTCAAAAAATTAACCCAGCAACTGGTGCCGTTGAGGAAGAAAATCCAAAATTCCTTAAAGTTGGAGATGCAGCAATTGTTAAGATTAGACCGGTAAGACCAACTTGTATCGAGACCTTCGAAGAATTCCCTGAAATGGGACGATTTGCACTTAGAGATATGGGTGCAACCATCGCAGCAGGTATCGTTAAGGAAATTACCGAAGAGTACAAACCATAGGCGTTTTTTTATGACCCAAACCGCCCGTGTTAAACTCACTTCTACTAGTCTACCTAAGTTAGATACTGTCTGCAGTGAGATCATGGGTATTGGTAAAAAAACTGGTATTAAGGTAAAAGGACCTACTCCACTTCCTGTAAAAAGATTACATATCGCTACAAGAAAATCACCTTGTGGAAGTGGTACTGAAACTTATGAAAAATGGGAGATGCGAATGCACCGAAGAATTATCAATATTAACGCTGATGATAAAGCTATTAGACAATTAATGAGATTAAAAATTCCTGATGATGTCTACATTGAATTATCTTTGACATAATTTGGTATCCTTAAATTATAGAAATTATTGATGATAAACATGGTTGAAGAAATTATTGAAGAAACTGTAGAAGAAGTTGAAGAAACTCCTGAAGAAAAGTTTGATGTAAATTATTCTTGCTTAAGATGTGGTACTGTTGTTTCAAACACTGAACTATCTCGTTTACCTGAAATCAAATGTATTTGTGGTTTTAGAGTATTCACTAAAGTTAGACCCCCAGTGGTTAAAACTGTAAAAGCAATTTAATTATCTGTCTTTTTTGTAACTATGTTCTTTTTGTAGATGGGTTCTCATATCTTCCATGTTTGAAAAATTCATGTTGCACTCTTTACAGTCATATTCTAAATTTTTTCCGTGAATGATTTCTTTATGGTTCATTAATTCTTCTTTTTTTGAAAATTTTTTATCACATTTGTTGCATTGATGTTTTTTAAAAAAATTCACTTTTAGCCAAACTCTGATTTCTTTTTATCCCAACATTTTCTGCATAATTGACCTTCAATTTTCCAATGTCCTTTTGGATTGTGCCTAATTAACCCCATTTTTGTTTCACATAATGCACAAAAGTTTTTCTTTTGATCATGTTCTTTTTCTTTTTCATCAAAACATTTTTTGCACAATAATCCTTCCATGTCCCATTGCCATCTAGGTTCCCACAAATCTGTAATTTTTTGTGTTGTTTTACATTTTACACATGGTTGTCTTACTTGACCTTCATAGTATTCTTTAGATTTATCAAAATGGCAATCCCCACAAAGTGAACCTTTTAGATTCCATTCTTTTTTTGGTTTATGTTTGTGTGTTAATTCCTTATTACAAACTGTACAATACGTTGTTTTTCTATTAAATAATCCCATTACTCTCATTTAATTTTAAAATATTTTATTATTAAATGTAAATAACAGAATAAAACCTACTTTGTAGATTATTCTATGAAATAAAAATAATCAAAAATTAGAAAAATTACTTATTCACTAAGAATTTTTTCAAGGGCTTGACTTGCATTAAGCATACCGTTTTGCTTTGCAAATTCTTCAATCATTTTGTATTGTTTTTCACTAAAACATACTGGCATTGAACGTGCTTTCATAACGATATTTTGGATGATTCACTAATATCTTTTTCTCTACGAACATATTTCAAAGAGTTTCATTAAGATCAATTGTGGTAAAAAAAAGACAGATCTTAGTAATTGGAAATAATACTACTGGATGTACTCCTAAACATGAAAAAATTGCATATGAAATTGGAGTGGAAATTGCAAAATCTAACTCTCTTTTAATTACTGGTGGATTAGGTGGGGTGATGAATGCGTGTTCTCATGGTGCAAAAGATGCAAATGGATTAACTATGGGAATTATTCCTCAAGATGATCCTACCTTTGCTAATGATTATTGTGATATTGTTATTCCTTCTGGAATGGGATTTACTCGTGATTTTCTTAATGCATTATCTGCTGATGGTGTAATTATTGTGGGTGGTGGTTCTGGAACTTTATCTGAAGTATGTGCTGCGTATATGAGTAAAAAACCCATGGTTGCAATTCGAGGCATTGATAGTGCAATTACCCCGTATATTGATGGGTATGTTGATTATAGAAAAAATGTAAAAATTATTGGTGTTGATACTCCCAAAGAAGCAGTTAGTAAAATTATTGAATTGATTACTGCATAGAAATTAGCAAAGGATCTGGTTTGTAAAATTCACCATGTTCTTTTGCAAGATTATTTAGATTATCTACAATATTTTTAATTCCAATTTCTTTTGCTGTTTCAAACAATGGCTTTTTCAATCCTAACCCTAATTGAGATGCTTTTTCAATTTCTTCAATATCACTTGCACCATTTGTAATTAACCATGCTGCATTGTTTAGAATATTTGCTACTAGTTGAATTGGATTGCACTTTGTTGCTAATTCTGCTGATAGTGTAACTCGTTCATACTTGTCATCTGAATATTTGTAGAATCCTTCTCCTGATTTTTGTCCTAATTTTTTATCATTAAACATTTTTTCAATTAACGGGTGTGGGTTGATTACTTTTTTATCTCTCAAATACATCTCTTGAGTTGCTTTGTGAATTACATCCATTCCAGTAAAGTCTGCTAACTCAAATATTCCCATTGGGAATCCTAAATTCAATTTAAATGCAGAGTCAATTTCTTCTAGAGATAAGTTCTCTCTATCTTTGAGGTAACATGCTTCGTGGACTAGTGGAATGAATAGTCTGTTTATGATAAACCCTGGAACATCTTTTCTACAAATTACAGCTTGATTTTTTACTGATTTTACATAATCTAATGTTATGTCCGTTACTTGCTGTGATGTCTTTTCTCCTGGAATAACTTCAACTAGTTTCATTAGTTGTGGTGGATTGAAAAAATGAATTCCAATAAATTTATCCGGTCTTGATGTTGTATTTGCAATTTCAGTAATTGGTAGAGTGCTGGTATTTGATGCAAAAATTACTTCTGGTGCTGCAACTTTATCTAATTCAGCATATACTTTTTTCTTTAAATCCATAATTTCTGGAACTACTTCAATTACCATTTCAGCATCTTTTACTGCATCCTTTAGATCAACTATTGGTGTAATTCTTGAAAATATTGCGTCTCCTTCTTCTTTGGATATTTTCTCTTTAGAGACTAGTTTATCTAAACTCCATTTTATCTTCCCCATCGCTTTATCTAGAAATTCTTGTTTAATGTCACGTAGAACTATGTTATATCCTGCAGTTGCTGAAACTTGTGCAATTCCATGTCCCATTACCCCTGAACCTAAAACTGTGATATTTTTTAATGTCATAAATTCACAAAAACAAAATATCCCTTATAATGTATTGGTAAACTGATTCTAATTTTATAATTTTATAATCTATAATCAAATATGCTCTAAAATTCTTTTTTGGTTTTACTTTGGTTTTAACCCCGTTTGTTACCTTTTAATGTAAAAATAGGTACATCTGTTTTGGTTTGGTTTTGGTTTTATGAGATACACCACAATTTAACACCAAACTAGGCACAAATTACTCCATTTTGATATGTCTACGCCATTTGGTTTTAGGTGGTTTACAGTTGGTTTTAGGTGAAAAAAGGACCTTTTAGAATCGTGCCTGTATGCAAATTACACTAAAACCACTTGGTTTGCATTTGGTTTTGTGGTTTACGTTGGTTTTTCAAAAGAACCATTTCATCACAAAGTAACTAATTATCTTCTCCATATTGCTAGTATCGATTGTTTTTTATTTTTAACAAATAGATTATATGTATTTCAAAATTTTAGATAACAATGGGTTTGTTCAAACGTAACAAGGATGATGATAACAAAACAAAATGTGATACATGTGGAACTGAATTACATGATCCTGAGAGATTAAAAAGACATATGAAAAAAGCCCATGGTAATATACCTGCAAAAAAATTAGATCCTAATGCTGGAGATGGCGGCACTTGGTAAAATGCAATTAAGTTCTAGTCAACAACAAGGATTAGTTTTTGGAGGTGCATTTTTGGTTGCTGGTATTGTTTTATCTACAATGGTTTTCCCATTTTGGCATTTGATTCGTGAAGATGTTTTTGAAGATGTCGTGATATTGAATAATGATAATGGTACTTGTTTTGTGGAAACTATTGATTCTATTCCTAAAACAATTGAAAACTGTGTATTTGAACCTGGAGACTCTGTAACTATTAAATTTGGAGAGGGATTGGCCTGGGCTACTGTTGTTACCCCTTGATAGATACTTTGATATTTTAAAAAAATTAATTGATAGTTATGAATTGTATTTTTTGTAAAATTATTCATGGAGATATTTCTGCTAAGATTCTTAAAGAAACATCACATTCAATATGTTTTATGGATGCATTCCCTCTTGCAAAAGGTCATGTGTTGATAATACCTAAAAATCATCATGAAAAAATTCAAGACATGAGTTCTGATGAAAATATTGATGTATTTTCTCTAGTTCATACAATGATTTCCAAAATAGATTCTATTACTGGTTCTACTTTGGTTGCAATACATAATGGTAAAGATGCTGGTCAGGAAATTCCTCATGTTCATGTACATTTAGTCCCTCGTTCTAATTCTGATTCTGCAGGCCCTATTCATAGTATGTTTGATTCCTCATCATCGTTATCTGAATTTGAAATTGAAAAATATTATGATCATTTGAAATTTTAATACGGATATAATTTTTCTTTTGTCTTTGAATTATTTACGCTAATTGCTTTTGTTGGACATGTTTCTGCTGCATTCATTATTTTATTCACTCCTTCCCCTTTTTGATTAATTACTGTTGATTTTGGATTTGTTTTACTTTTTTTATTTATTTCAAAAACTCCTGGTGCAATTATTTCACAACTACAACAACCAATACACAATGATTTATCTACATTTACAAAAAGATCTGGTTGTTCTCTAGGTTCCTGTGCTTTTTCATATTCTCCATTTTTTCCATCTGATCTTATTCGTGCATTATAATCTTCCCAAAATTTTTTTTCATATTGTTTCCAAAATGTTGGGTCTCCTTCTTCAAATTCACGAGTATATTTACTCCAATCTTGTTCTGGAATTCCTCCGTCATTTGGTGCTCCCCATTGAGGCTTTGGTCTAATTCTTGCATTGTTTGTATTTTTTTTTATTTTTTCGTATGTTGCATTATTGTTTTTGTTCTTTTTTAGAAAATTATATGCTTCTGTGATTTTTTTAAATTCCCCATCATCTTTTTTTTCTATATTTTTATCTGGATGTAGTTCTAATGCCATTTTTCTATATGATGACTTGATTTCCTCTGGTGATGAATTTTGATTAACATGAAGTATCATCAATGCTTCTTGTTTGTTCATAGTAATTCTAATGTATCATATGTTAAAAATAATTATTATTTTATTTAGTAATTTATTCTAAAATATTTTCATCTTCTATTTTCCATGCTGGTTCTACAATACACAAAAAACGTAATTCTATTGATCCAATATTTTCAATAAATTGAGTTGAATTTGGTGAAACATGTATTGAATCATCTTTTTCTAAAAAAAATACTTTTTCATCTATCGTTAATTTTCCTTTTCCTTCTAAAATATAATATATTTCTGATGATTTAATTTTATGAAGTTTAGTTTTTTTACCAATATCTAGTGTAAATTGTGCTAAACTATACTTGATTTCATTTAGTGTATTTTGTGGATGAAAATATTGTTTTATTTTAGTTCCTTCATTCCCTTTAACAAAATTAATTTTAGAATTTTGTTTTAATGACATTTCATCTAAATGATTTTTGAAACTTTATTTTTAAAATCTGATTCATACCATGTTGTTTTGTATGTTGAATTTTTTTTAGGCAATATGTTTATTGCAATATGTGAAAATTCTTTTTTCTTATCTATAGATCCGTGAGTATGTAGTGTTTTTGCTGGAATGTGTACTATGTCCCCCTCATTGAGATTAATTTTTTCGATACTTTTAATTTTAAATTCTTTTTTGTTTGAACCATATCTTTTAAAAATTTCTAATCTTCCTTTACCTTTAATTCCAATTAAAACTTGATTGCCATTGTGAAAATGAAGTTTAGTTTTAGAACCATTTTCAAAGTGAACATGATAGATATCTTGATCTTTTGATTTTATTTTTTCTGAAAGTACTTTCATCCATGTTTTATTTGTAAACCATTCTGGATTCACTTTTCTTTTATCTGTAGAACCTTTAATGTTTGATTTTTGCATGCATTTTTTTATAAAATTACCTTCTTTTTCTTTGTTTTGAATTTTTATGCCTTAATCTCTCCTAATCTCTTAATTTTTTTTAAAACTTTTCTAATTTTAATCCAAATTGGTTTATTACATTGTCTTACATATTTTGTATATCTTTGAAAAAAAATCATGATAAAAAAACAATAGTTCTAAGAAAAAATATTGATGAAAATGAAGTTTTAGAAATAATTGAAAATAAAAAAACAAGTTTATTCAAATCATTACTTTCACGTCCAAAAAAAAGTGATATTCATATACATTCTTTGAAATTATACTATGAATGTATTTTAGTGATATCTGGAAAATATATTGCAAATTATTTTAGAAAAGCAACACATTCTATTTCTGTAGATTCTAATGTTTCTGAAGTTATATTTAGCGATGGTGTTTTTCCAGTACGAACTAAATCTAATTTTAAAAAAGCAATTGTTGGTAAACGTGGCAAAAATAAAGTCGATATAAAATTAGAAGAACATGTGTTTGTTGAAAATGAGGATAAATTGACATTTGATCATCATGGGCGAAATATTGAATTTCCTTTTAAATTAAATTCTAAAACAATTGAAAATTATCCTAATAGGTTATTGGAAAAAAATTCTTCAAATGTTAAAAAATCTGAACTCACTTATGACATTGCTATGGAAAAACTTCAATCTTTTTTAAAAAAACCATTAGAAGATGATGTGCGAAAACTCGATGAAGAATTTGTCCTTCGTGAAATTGAAGAGATATACATTCCAATCTTTGAGGCAAGGTTGATTGGGCCAAAAAAGAAAATTGGAATAATTCGAATAGATGCTGTACGTAAAAAAATTTTATAGTTTTACTAGTTTTCTAAATTGATCATTACTGTGTAATTTTGTAAAAATTGGTTCTTCTTTTGCCCATATGCGGATTATTTTTGGATTTTTTGAAATTGCTTGTTTTAATAACTCCAATGCCTCTGGATATTTTTCCATTGCAGCTTTACTTCTAGATTTTGCATAAACCACATTAACATTATCTTTATGTTTTTTTAAAATTTCATCAAATATGTCGAGTGCCTTTTCATGTTTTCCTAATTCTGCAAGTTGCACTCCTTTTTGAAAAAATGCATCTTGATTACTGGGATATTTCTTACATATGTTTTGAAAACAGTTTAGTGCCTCTTCATGTCTCTTCATTTTACCTAAAACAATTCCTTTGTAGACCATTGCATTTGGTTTTCTTGAATCTGCTGAAATTGCTTTTTCTAATGCAACTAGTGCCTCTTCATGCTCTTGAAGTTTGTCTAACAACACTCCTTTGTTAAAATATGATGCTGCATATTTTGGATCTGCTTCTATTGCTTTATCATAACACTCTGATGCATCTTGAATATTTCCATTTTCTGCCATCGAAATACCTCTATTGTTTAATGCTTGGGCATCTTTTGGATTTATTTCCAATAACTTATCAAAACAAGTAATTGCATCACTGTACTTTTTAATTTGATTTAATGCTAATCCTTTATTCAATAATGCTTCTACGTCTGATGAATTTTGTTTTAGAATTTTATTAAATAATGATATTGCAGCTTTTGGTTGATTTCTTTCCATCATTGACATTGCATTGTATCTGATATCTTCTGGATTTTCTTTTGAACCAAACAATCCCATATTTTTAAGAAAATTCTATTGCTAATGAAAGTTTGGTCTAACTTAATGACTTGAATTTTTTAATTGCTTCTTTTGCCATTTCTTCTTGTTTTTCTGCTGATGTGTTTGTTGGATCTTTTGTTGCATATGCTTCTTTTACATCCTTTTTCTTTTCCATGATAACTAATGATCGTTATTTTATAAAAATCTAAATAATTTATCTGGAGATAACCTTAATTTGATTTAGTTTTTCTTTTGATTGTTGTCAAAATCTAAAATATGTTATTTTGCTGATAAAGTCCATGTTCACCATTGGCCTAAAGATTCTCCAACATGGTCTGAATCTTTACAACAAAAATTAAATATTTCAATTAATAAAAATTCTCAAAAAAAAGAAATAATTTTTGGCTCTAATGATATTCATATTGAAAATTTTCAATTTACTTCTCTTCAAAAAATTGGGATCTCTGTACCTTTTTTTAAAAAAGAATGCACAATAATTTTTGAAGCTCAGTTTGAACACGTTTTTGCTCATGTTCACATTACTTTCAAATCTGATACTTTTTTAGATATTTTTAACCAATTAACTTCATGGAAAAATAAATTTCCTAAATAATTTTAATATTTAAATTTCTGCTGATGCTGATGTCAATTTTTTAATGTCTTCTTTAGAATGTGTAATTGATATTGCACCTAGTTTTCCTGGTAAGAAAAATATTCCGTCTTTAGAAATCATTTTAAAATGATATTTTTGTAACATCTCTGAATCACATTTTGCAACATCTGTTGAATTTGTTATTTCTGTAATTCCATTTTTTATAAAATGTGTCATAAATAATGATCCTTTACCTGTTACTATGACTTTACCTTCAAACACTTTTTCAAGTTCTTTTCTTGCATATTCTCCCAATGAATTAATTTTTGAATATGTTGATTTTCTTGTTTTTAAATAATTTAGAGTTGCGTATCCTGACGTCATTGACGTTGGATTTGCTGAAAATGTACCTCCTCCAATGTATGAACGCTCTGATTTTTTCTTATCTGTTGTATCTGCATATTCCATAACTTCTTTTTTACCGCACATAATTCCAATTGCCATTCCTCCACCTGCTATTTTTCCTAAGGTTACAATATCTGGATCTAATTTCATTGTTGGATACAAACATCCGTATCTAAATCTAAAACCTGTAACAATCTCATCTAAAATAAACAATGATTTA
>JABGZU010000135.1 GCA_018674605.1 Candidatus Nitrosopumilus sp. | reverse complement strand
TGTCTGTTTTATCTAAAAACATTTTGAAGACTTTTTTACTCATTTTCATTACTCCAAATTTTTCCATATAGACATCCAAATCCAAATATTTTGCAAAAATTTGATTAGCCAAAATATTTACGCTAATTTTTTGCTCTTTGGCAATTTCTTTTAATTTTTTATCAATTTTTTCATCTATTCTAAATGTAATTGTGCTGGTATTTCGTTTACTCACATAATCGAGTATTTACTCATGTTATTATTCTTTAAAAGAATCATCCAATGCTGTTAGATCCACTTTTACAATAAATTGAGTTCTTTGACGTTTGGATTTTTAAATTTTATTATATCCTCATATGTCGTACCAGATAATGTGGAATAAATTAAAAAAATTGAGTTTTAAATGGAAATTTCTAATTTGGATTATTTCTGTAATTGTGGTTTTTGTATGGGTGTTTACATGGTGTGGTTCGATATTGAAAGTTGATTGCCATCAAGTTATTTTGAATAGATAAAAAAACTCACTCCGCCGTAGAGTCCGTAACGGAATAAGAAATGCTCTTTTTTAAAATCACAAGAAATTCTTCAAAACCCTTTTTCAATTAAAGTCTGGTGTGAACAACTTTTGATAAAGTCTCTTTGATTTTTATTACCATTTTCAAAATTTTTCATGTTGTCTGATGCAACAAAATCTAAACTTAGTATATTTGAGATTGTGTTGAAAGGCACAATTATCGCTTTAATTATTACCATTCCTTCAATTATGGCTTTCTTGTTAAGTTGGTTTATACTTGATGATTTTATGATTGCAATAATTTTGGGCGGGATTGTACATTTTATTGCTATGGGATTTGGTTTAAAAATCTCAAAAAAAATATTACTCAAAAAATAATTTAATTGATCATGTTTTATGTACTTGTTATTTTCTATATGTAAATATGGATTATTCTAGACTTGAAAATGATTTAATTTCTGAAATAAAACTAACTTCAATTCAAGCTAAAACTTATTTGTTAATAACTTGGTATGGGAAAATGTCTTCTACACAAATTGCAGAAAAACTAAAAATTTCTTTTAAAGATGCTCAAAAAACTGCTACTGATCTTATGACTCTTGGGGCTTTTATTGATATTTCTGAAACTGAATTTGAAGCAATGCATCCTAGATTTACTGCTGTCAATATGTATAGAAGAATGTGTGAGCGAGAAAATATTGAATTTAAACGAAACAAAATTGTTGATAGTATTGGAGCGATTTTAGAACAACCTTATGATGATGCAAGAACTAAATAATGCTAATAATTTCTGAACAACATTGAATACTGACACTGAAACTTGTAAACATCAACCTGTGTATTTTGGAGTGATAAATATCAACATAGATGAACGAACCATTGGTTCTGTTGATGTGTGGAGATGTGGTGTTTGTAAGAAACAATTTTGTGAAGAAAAACAACTTGGTATTGAAGAATTAGCTGAAGTTGTGGGTATGCCAAAAATTGATTTTGATGCAAAATGGGCAGTTACTGTGTGTAAATTACAACAAGGGAAATACAAATGGAAATTGGTGAAATTAAAAGAAAATGACACTATTCAACATGAATGTCTTGATGAAAAAGTAATTTCATTAAAAAGTGAAAATTTTAAAATTGAAGATGAACAGCATTGGAGCTTTTTAATTGAAGAAAATGTTAACAAGGCTATAGAAATTTAGACTATCTGATGGATCTTAAAGTTCACATTAATAATATTCATGGTAGTCAGATGGCTGCAAAGATCAGTGGTATTTTTATTTTAGATAAAAATGAGTTTCGTTTTACTGCTATTGCATTTGGTAGAATTGGTGGACAAAACGTTGGTGCAAAACTTTCTAAAATTACTGAAAATGAACTGATAAAATTGGGATATGATGTTGAGGAAGTAATAATGAAACTACAGCAAAACTTACTTCAAGGTGATTTGACTCTTCCTGAAGGACTCAAAAGAGAATCTTTTGTAGATGATTAAAATTCTGCTTCTTCTAATGCTTTAGCACATAAACAACTTTTAGTTTTTGGTATTTTGTCAATTAATTCTGTTAGTATTTTCTTTGTTATTTCCACATTTTTTGAAAGCGTCTCTAAAACTTCTTTAGCTGTAACTGGCTTATCTGCCCAAACATCATAATCTGTAACTGTTGAAATTGATGCATAACAAATTTGTGCTTCCCTTGCTAGTTGACATTCTGGAACTAGTGTCATTCC
>JABGZU010000098.1 GCA_018674605.1 Candidatus Nitrosopumilus sp. | reverse complement strand
TTTGATCTTTAGCAAATGTAAATTTCTCATAATCTCCACCAACAGCTGCATTTCCAGATGTACGGTAAATTTCTTCATTATTTTGAATAATTACAAATGTGTAATCAGAAAGTCTCATAGGAGAATCAGTATAACTATCTCGAATAGTAAAAACAAAATTAGTAGCAACACCAGATTCAATATCCTTAGGATCCCATGCAAGATTTACTTTGAATTCTTCACTTACAGTATAAGCAATTAAAGGAAATTTGGCTTTTTGACTTGCAGATAGAGTAAATTGGATATTATCAGGCAATGGTTGATCTGAATCTCTCATTTCATTTTTTAAATATCTCAAATGATCTTGCAATAAAACAAAATGAACAGTACGATCATCATCGTATGTATAATCATCAACAGTTACTGAAGATTTGAATAGTTTAATTCCATTTACCGAACCAGAATAACTAGGACTTAGAAATTCAGCAAAATCTTTTGGAAAGTGTGTTTCTACATGGATAACAGATACGTGAGACATTTGACTTTCTTTCCAATCAAATGGCATTTCAAATGTTACTTTTTTAGCATCAGAATCATAGTGAAAATTGGATACTGTGTCAAAATATGATTTTGTACTAAATTGTACATCTACATTATTTTCATCTTTTTCTAAATGATTTGCTGAATCAACTATACTCAAATCAGCAGTATAAACACCAGAATTTTCTAAAATATTATTTGGCTCATCAATGGTTCGTATTTCAATTTCAAAAGTATACAATCCACCTGAATTAAACAAAGGACCAGTAATTTCTATAGGGTTTGATTCAATACCATGCCATGCTCCAAGCAATGAATCTTGTTCTCCATGAATTACAATGTCATCATCATCGGTAGGTGTTATTATAATTGGCAAAATCCCATCTTCTGCAAAAAAGTAATTTCGTAAAATTAATTCATTGTCATTAAAAATACCAATTACAAATGTAACATTTTTTGCAGTTTCATCAGTTTTTTTATCTGTTGCAGTAATTGTAAGTTGTTCTTGAGCATTTTCAAAATACATTGGCATTTCTACTGAAATTGATATTTGTTTTTCTTGAATAGTAATTGAAGGGATGGTGTCAATTCCTAAACCATGTCCATAAACACTACTTGCTGGGAAAAGTAGACAAAAAATTAGAGAAAAAATTATTATTTTCTTTGATAACAACATTATTTTTAAGATAATACCCTATTTTATAGTCAATAATTCCTGAGTTTTTTCAATCAGATCATCTAACTCATGTACTTCCAAAAGAGGTTGAAGTTCATTGGGATTTTTGGCACCAAGGGCAGCAAGTGAGTAAATGTAATCAATAGTAGGGGTATCACTTGTGAGATAATATTGTTCTAAAACATGATCAAGTGCATGAGATTCAACAATTTGAGGTAATGCTTGATGAATAATTTTCTTTTTCCATAATTCAATTAGTGTCTTCCATTGAGTTAAAGAAATATTTTCATCAATTTCAGGAATCATCTCAACTTCTGCTTGTATGTACATTTTTTCTTGAGTTCCAATTTGTTCATGTACTTTAGAAACTTCTTGGTGTCCTTCAACTGAAAGTGGATCATAGTTTGTAGGTTGAGAAATAATAGGAGGAATGATTTTTTTTATTCTAAATGAATTTCTACCCATTGTTTCAATATGGAGTTGTAATCCATCAAGTTCAACATCCTCACATTTGTTAATTTTAGCAATAGTTCCTACCAAATTTGGAGAATTCCATCCTTTTACAGAATTATGCTCATCAATCAAACATACACCAAATTGACCATCACCGAGCATACAATCATCTACAAGTTGTTTGTAACGTGGCTCAAAAATTCGAAGTGGAAGCTCTTGTCTTGGAAATAAAACTAAATCTAAAGGAAAGATTGGAATGATTTTTGTTTCAGTCATTGAATTATTGTATAATATTTCTCAATATATGGAATACTAAAATTTTGGAAATTAAAATCCATTTTCATTAAGGGTTAACCCCAATAAAGCTGCACGAGTATGTTTTCCATATTCAGCTTGTTGAAAATACTTGGCATTTTTTGTTTTATCAATATCAGTAGAAATTTCATCAATTCTAGGTAATGGATGTAAAATAATAGAATCATCTTTCATTTGTTTTAGTAAATCCAATCCCACAACATAACTACCTTTGACTTTAAGATATTCTTCCTCATCAGGAAATCGTTCTTTTTGTATTCTTGTTACATAAAGAACATCAAGATCATCAATATGATCTTCAAGGGTTGTAGATTCAGTAAAGTCCAATTGTTTTTTAATTTCATAAGTAGAGTCAGATCTAATTCTTAATGATTCTGGAGAAATCAGACGAACATCAACATCATAATTTCCAAGTCCATACAGCAAAGAGTAAACGGTTCTACCATATTTCAGATCACCCACAATTCCAATCTTTAGACCATCAATCTTTTTCTTTTCTTTTTTTATTGTAAACAAATCTTGAATTGCTTGAGTTGGATGTTCTTCAGTACCACTACCTGCATTAATTACAGGTTTATCTGAAATTTCAGATGCAAATCTACTTGAACCATCTAAAGTATGTCTTAAAACAAGAACATCAGAATAGATAGACATTATTTTTACAGTATCTGCAAGACTCTCACCTTTTTGAGTTGATGATGATGAAATATCTGAGATTCCTAAAGAATTACCGCCAATAGATGCCATTGCAGAATCAAAGCTTAAACGAGTTCTAGTACTTGGTTCATAAAACAAATAGCCCAAAGTTTTACCTTTGCAAATCTCTTGTCTCTGAGAAGAATCTAATTGCATAATCTTATCAGTAGAAGTGAAGATTTTTTCTAGTTGTTCTTTGGTATAATCCTTAATTGAAATAATATCTTTTTGATAGAACTCGTTCATTCTTTCAATAATATATACAGGTCACTATACAAAGTATTCTGATGGAACAGTCTGAACTTATGGTTCGACGAATCAAAGAAGGCACAGTAATTGATCATATTGATGAAGGCAAAGGCCTACAGGTACTTGATGCATTAAGAATTGATGGTCATGATGGAAGTTTAATCACTATAGCTTTGAATGTGCCAAGTGGAAAATCAAAGAAAAAAGATATTATCAAAGTTGAAAATAAATTTCTAAAAGATGATGATACAAACAAGATTGCAGTAATAGCTCCAAAAGCAACTATCAATATTATTAAAAATTACAAATTAGTTGAAAAAAGACGAGTCGCA
>JABGZU010000009.1 GCA_018674605.1 Candidatus Nitrosopumilus sp. | reverse complement strand
GCTTGTTTATTGTGATAAAGTTCTTGAAATAAAACCATCTGATACATATGCATTAAAAAATAAAATTTTTGCTCTTGAAAGTTTGAAGCAATATGATAAAGTCTTAACATTATGTGAAAAACTTCTATCCCTTGATTCTAAAGATATTTGGGCTCTAAACAGCATGGGAATATCTCTTAATGAGTTAGATCGACATAAAGATGCAATTCAATATTATGATACTACTCTTGTAATTGATCCAAATGATGTAACTGCATTAATGAATAAGGCAATTTCCCTTAGTCATCTTGGAAATTATCAAGATGCAATTAATTATTATGATTTAGCTCAACGTATAGATTCTAACTTGAGGGAAATACCTCCAGCAAAATCAAAATTATTTGAAAAATTGAATCTACCTGATGATGCATTTTTAGCTGCCCAAGGTGTACTCAATAAAGATTTGCAAAAAATCAAATCTGATGCTAAAGAAAACAAATGCTCTGTTTTTCATCAATTTTCTAATGATGAATTTAAAAATTCTAATTCAAAATAATTCCATTTTTGATAATCATCTAAATGATTTTATATTCAAATACTGTACTTTTTTTGATGTTTACTGGTATTGTTGAAGGCGTTGGAACAGTAAATAAAATTTCAAAAATCACAAAAAATCGTAGTGCTATTGAAATGACTATTGATTTAGGAAAACAAGTAAAGGGATTAAAAATTGGACAAAGTGTAGCTCTTAACGGTGTATGTCTTACTGCTACAAAACTAACTAAATCAAAATGTATTTTTGAAATGATTGAAGAAACTACAAAAAAAACTGATCTTGGTAATCTAAAAGTTGGAGGAATTGTAAACATTGAAAGAAGTTTAAAGGCAGGTGATAGATTAGAAGGTCATTTTGTTTTAGGTCATGTAGATGGAGTTGCAATTATTAAAAAAATTATAAAAAAACCAAAAGAGGTTCAAGTTTATTTTGAAGTTCCAAAAAATTTGGCAAAATATGTTGTAAAGAAAGGATCAATTGCTCTTGATGGAATTAGTTTAACTGTTGTTGACATAAAAAAAACACTAGGATCTGTTTCATTGATTCCACATACTATTGAGATTACAAATTTTCATACTAAGAAAGTAGGAGATAAAGTTAATATCGAAACTGACATTCTTGGCAAGTATATTTTAAAACAAGGCTAATTATCTACTACTTTAGTGGTTACTACCAGTTTTTTTCGTAAACTATATACCCTGATTGAAATTATTTTTCTTTATGTCTTTAGAAATTGCACTTGATTCTCTTAAACGAGGAGAATTTGTAATGTTGTTTGATTCAGCTGGACGTGAAAATGAAATTGATATGGTGGTAGCTGCAGAATTTGTAACTCCTGAACATGTTGCACGTATGCGTCAAAATGCTGGTGGATTACTTTGTATTGCAATAGATAATAATTTTGCAAAATCTCTTGAATTACAATACATGCATGAAATTCTTTCTAATTCTTCAATTTCAAATAAAGAAATGATAATGGGATTAGCACCATATGGTGATTATCCAACATTTTCATTATCTGTAAATCATTATCAAACGTATACTGGAATTACTGATAAAGATAGAGCACTAACAATTATGGAAATGGCAAATATCTTTAAAGTTGAAAACAAACAGAAAAAATTTGCATCTTCTTTTAAAACTCCTGGACATGTACCTTTATTGATTGCATCCCAAGGATTATTGGCAGCTCGTCAGGGACATACTGAGATGTCTGTTTATTTAACTCAAATTGCAGGTTTAACCCCTGTAACAGCTATTTGTGAAATGATGGATGCTGAAACTTATTCTGCATTGTCCATAGATAAAGCAGAAAAATTTGGAAAACAAAATGGAATTCCATTAATTGATGGAAAAGAACTTTTGGAATATGCTAAGGTGAATTGATGTTGAATATAGCTATTGTCGTTTCAGAATTTAATGAGGAAGTAACATTTAGAATGTTAGATGTTGCAAAAGAAAAAGCCAATTTAATGCAATTAACAATTTCTCATGTTTGTATGGTTCCTGGTGCCTATGATATGCCTATAGTAGTTGATAGATTATTACAAAATGAAAATATTGATGGAGTTGCCACTTTAGGTGCTATAATTAAAGGACAAACAAAACATGATGAGGTGATATCTCATGCTACTGCTCAATCTCTTACTAGTTTATCTTTAAAATATCAAAAACCTGTATCTTTAGGAATATCTGGTCCTGGAATGCAAGAAAGACATGCTTATGCCAGAATAAGACCTGTTGCAGAACGGGCCATTGAAGCTCTTGTTAAAATTTCTAAAGAACTGGAAAAAATTCAAAAATGATTCAACTTAGTATTTTAAAAATTACTGAATATGGGCCTTGGACTTTAACATTAGGTAGTGATAGGGAACATGAATTACAAATGCTTCAAGCATCAATTTACAAACAGATACAAAAATTATTTTCTGAAAAAAATTGCCTAGTTTTTTTAAATAGATCTGATGAATTTTTTGTAGTTTCAAATGGTCTTACTTTAGATGATCATATAGAAATACAAAAAAAATTCAAAGAATCATTTGAAGTTAATTTAACTATCTCGATTGGTTTTGGAGAATCACCATTTGAAGCTAATCTTAAAGCGTATGATGCCAAACAAAATAATGTAATTTTAAATAAAGAACATAATATTTTTGGATTTATTGATAACTCTTCTGAACTAAATGTTTCAATAATGCATTTAGATGTTGATGATTTAAAATCTAAAAGAAAAGATAATTCCCCGTTTGAAATTTCATTAAAAATTTTTGAATTATATTCAAAAACAGCTAAATATTTTATTGAAAAAAATTCACTTACATTTTTTATGGGAGGTGATAATTATATGGTAGTTGCAAGTAATGATGCAAAAAATTCTGTTCAAAGTTTTATTGACATGATTAAAAATGATGATAACATTTCCTTGAATTGTGGAATTGGAAATGCTCAAACTAGTAGAGATGCTGTCAAATTAGCCACAAAATCCCTTGATACTATACGCGAGATTAGAGATTCAGGAAAACAAAAACCTGACGTGTATGAATTATAATGTTATTAAAAAATATCAGTGCTTTATTGGGTGAAAATTTAGATTTTGTTACAAGTGTAGATATTCAAATTAAAAATAAAAAATTTCAAAAAATTCATCCTAAAATTGAATCTAGTTTAAAAGAAGATACATTTGATTGTGAGGGATTATTATTAATTCCAGGATTCATTAATTCTCATACCCACATTGCTGATTCAATAGGTAAAGATATCTCATTAAACGGAACTGTAAATCAAAAAATTCATCCTATGTTTGGAATTAAATCTAAAATATTAAAAAATACTTCAAATGAAAATCTCTCTACATTTATGAAAAATACTTGTCATTCAATGATTAGAAAAGGAATCACTACATTTGTTGATTTTAGAGAAGGTGGGTTAGATGGAGCAAATTTACTCAAAAAAGTATCTTCTGATACTCCAATTCGTTCAATTATTCTAGGGCGGCTTGATTTTCATCAAAATTCTTTAGAAATTAAAAAAAATAGTCCTTTACCTACAGAAAAAATTCGAGAACTTCCTTCTTTAGTTAAAGCATGTGATGGAATTGGTATTAGTGGTGCAAATGAGCATAGTACATCTGTATTAACTTCATATTCTAAAACAGAAAAAATTCGAGCAATTCATTCTTCAGAAACTCAAGAAAGTGTTCGTAAATCTAAACAAATTACTGGTAAATCTGAAACTCTTCGTGCATTATCTGTAAAACCTGATTTTCTAATTCACATGACTCATGCTTCAAAAAGTGATCTTCAGGCTGTATCTAAGAAAACCAGTGGTATTGTAATTTGTCCTAGAGCAAATTCCTCTCTGGCTGAGGGTATTCCTGATATTCAAAAAATGGAAAATGCTGGATGTCTTTTAGCATTAGGCACAGATAATGTGATGATTAATTCTCCTGACATGTTTCGTGAAATGGATTTTCTTTGGAAGGTAACAATGGGAATTAAGAAAAAAAGAATTGATCCAAAAAATATTCTTAAAATGGCTACTGTTAATGGTGGAAAAATTTTGAAAAAAGATATTGGAATAATTCAAAATAAAAAAATAGCTGATTGTATCTTTCTTGATAAACATGCATTGGATTTAGAGCCTATGCATAATCCGTATGCATCTATTGTACATCGAGCATCTGAATCAACAATTAAAGCAGTAATGATTGAAGGAAAAATTGTACATGGCAAAATTTAGTCCACATGTAATTTTAAGTGCAGCACTATCCATTGATGGAAAAATTTCTACAAGATCTGGTGATTCTAAATTATCTTCTAAAGAAGATAGTATTAGATTACATAAATTACGATCAAAAGTTGATGCAATTCTTATAGGGAAAAATACCCTTTTACAAGATGATCCATTACTTACTGTACGTTATACCAAAGGAAAAAATCCCACAAGAATAATTTTAGATTCTAAAGGTACAATCCCAATAAATTCTAAAATTATTAAAACAAGTAATGAAATTCCAACAATAATAGTTGTTTCAAAAAAAATTAGTAAAATAAATTTATTAAAATTACAAAAACTACCAATAGAAATTATTATAGCTGGAGAAAATTCTATAAATCTAAAATTATTGTTAAAAAAACTTTCTAGTAAAAAAATTAAAACTGTTTTAGTTGAAGGTGGTGGAACTGTAAATTGGGAATTTATCAAAAATGATCTTTTCCATGAATTGATAATTACATTATCGCCTTTTCTAGTTGGAGGTAATGATTCTGTTTCTTTTGTTGAAGGAGAAGGCTTTAGAAAAATCTCAAATTCTCCTAATTTGAAATTAAAATCAATTAAGAGGCTCAAAAACTATCTTGTACTCAACTATGTCAAGGTGTAAGTTCTTATACTTTATCTAAAATAAAATTACAAGAAATTGGCAATAAAAAAGAAAATTACCACAAAAAAGAAGGCTGCACCAAAGAGAAAGGTTGCACCAAAAAAGAAGGCTGCACCAAAGAGAAAGGTTGCTACTAAATCAAAAACAAAAAAACCAGCATTTGGAGGATACGCTATTAATTTTGCAGGTCGTGAAGAAACTGTAGAACAAGTATTTGGAAAAAAACCAATCGCTCCTAGTGAGATGACCAAAAGAATCTGGGCATTTGTAAAATCAAATAGCCTATCTAATCGTTAAATCTATTGTTAACGAATATTCGTTAACTAATTTCCATCTTTTAATTATTTTTATTAAAAAGATATAGATATTGGATTTGTTTTTTTGTAATCATGTCTACTACTTCATTACGTCGTGATCATGAATTAATTGAAAAAGTGATTAAAGCAATGGAATCTACAATTCAATTATTAAATAACAATACAACAATTCCTGAATCAATCTTACTTCCAGTAATTGATTTTTCAAAAAACTTTACTGATGTTTGTCATCATACTAAGGAAGAAAAATCATTATTTCCTGCTTTAGAAGAGGCTGGATTGCCTACTAACATGGGACCTATTGCTATGATGTTGATGGATCACCAACGTTCACGAGAAATTGGAACTCAAATGGAAGAATCTGCAAAAGAATATCTTTCGTCTGGAAATTCTACAAAATTAATAGCTGATATGCAACTTTACACTGAACATATTACTGAACATTTGTGGAAAGAAAATAATAAATTATTCATGATGGCTGAAGCACGATTACAACATGTTTCTAAAAAAGTTGATGAAGAACTTAATGGAATCGAAAAATCTCAATTAAATGAATTGGGAAAATCTAGACAACATTATGAGGAATTAGCTGAAAATCTTACTCGTGATGTTTCTAATCAAGGAAATTAACTTTGACTAGTAGTATATTTGGTGAAGTAATCAAGGTAAGAAAATTTACTAATGGTGATATTGAAATTGATTTTCATCATGAGGAAAAAATTACTGAATATCGATATTCTGCTGATCCTATTAAAACAAGTAATTTTCCAAAAAACCTAGCTGAAACATTGGCCTTAACTTTAGATACAAATATCTGTATTGAGATCTTTTTCCACGATGATGGTACTCCTAATTATATTGAATTAGAACAATGTGGGAATGATGAGGATGAATATGATGATGATCAAAATGAAGAATTATAGAATTTAATTTTTCTAATTTAATTTTTTTGTTATATTTGTATTAGTTATTTTTTAACTGATCAAAATGTCTGTTGCATATCTTTTTTGATTTCATCAATTTTCTTTGAATATGCTTTTCTAGATTTTTCATTCTTTTTAATATTTAAGACATCTTGACATGATGGACATTTGAACATTCCATCAAGTGCTTCTTCAAATGTAACTCTTGGACAATCTTCATTACTACAATGATAAAAGTCAGAAGCATTTTCATAATCAAATCTTTGTTGTAATCTTTCTTCAATTTTCTTTTTTTGATTTTCAATAAAATGTTCAACTTCTTCTCTTCGAGTTCTCCATCTGTAGACAAACCATCCTTTTCTTTCATCTTTAACTCTAATACCTGTGATTAGAGATTTTCCAAAAAGATCATAAAGTACTTTTCTTACCATGTTAATTCTGAGTCCTGTAGAACTGGCAATCTCTTCATCCGTTGCATCTTCTGCTTTTAATAGAGATCTTGCTACTTTGAGATATTCATCTCCACCAATCATTGATGCAATTCTAACAAAAGGATCTTCGTATTTGTCTACCAACTCTCATCATTCCTAAGGTTCTATTATTAATCCCTTGTCTCATTAACTTCAACATTTTTACCATTTTTTGTGGGTATGATCTTTCTTTTGGCATCTGAGAAGACTTTATCAAATTGTGCTCCATTTTGAATTCTATCTAATAATATCGCTAATGCACTAATCTCTGAATGAGGTTGACTTCCAACCCCAATATTGTAATCAGCTAATTCATAAATTTCTCTTGGAACTTTTTCTGCACCTACTACTACTAGCATTTTTTCTTCTGTACGTAATTTTTCTTGAACATCATTTATTTTTTCACCATACATTGATAGATGAATTATTTTAAAACCCTCTTTTTTTTTATTTTTTATAACTGATTTCCAATTATCAATAAATTCAACAATAAATTTTCCACCCCATGTATTGTTAATTTTTTCTAAAGTATCTTTAATTTCTGGATTTACTTCTGTCATGAAAATTTTTTCTGCACCAAAAGCTCTTGAAACTAGTGCTACATGAGTTGTAACTCTATCATCCCTTACAACACGTTGTCCTATTCTAACTACCTCAATAACCAAATGTTTCTACAGCTCCTTCTGATTTATTTTTTTTATATTTATATGGATTTTGATTTACTATGATGTCCTCAATTATTTTTTTTAATTCCTTTATGTTTTCACCTGTTTTGGAAGAAACTGAAATCACTTTTTCATTTTCAGTTAAATTTAGCAATTCTGTTTTATAATTAATTTGCTCTCTTTTCATTAAATCTGATTTATTTAATGCATAAATTATTTTTTCTTTTTTAACACCTAATTCATCTAGTGTTCTCATACAGCTAGCAAATTTTTTCCTTAACTCTAATTGTGAATCACTGACATCAATTACTAGAATAATTATATCTGAATAAGTTAACTCTTCTAATGTTGACTTGAATGCATCTATCATGTATGCTGGTAATTTACTAATGAACCCAACTGTATCTGCAATTAAAACTGGTTCTTGATTTATTATGATTCTTCTTGTAGTTGTAGATAGTGTTGTAAACAGTTCTTTACTTTGAGGTTTTGTTTCACCTGTAGTTTTGTTAAACAATGTTGTTTTTCCTGCAGATGTATATCCTGCTAATGAAATTGTTGCAAATCCCATTCTCTTCCTACCTTGTCTGTGCAGTTCTCTTTGTTTTCCAGCTTTCTCAAGTTTCTTTTTTACTGTCTGCATTCTGTGTTTGATATCATTATAGTAGACATCAATCTCAAATTGTCCTATTCCCATAAATCCTGGTTGCTCTCCCATGTTGGCAAGACGAACTTTCTCTTTAGCTCTGACCATTTCGTATCTTAATTGTGCTAATTTTACTTGTAATTTTGATTCTGCACTAGATGCTCTACTTTCAAAAATTTCAAGAATTAATCCTTCTCTGTCTAAAACTTCTCTTTGTAGTTCTGTTGCTAAATTATAATTTTGACTGGGTTTTAGAATTTCATCAAATACTATTACATCTGGTCTAATTTTATCTGCAATCTCTTGTAGTTGTTCTAAAACTCCGCCACTAATTCCATATTTTGGTTTTTGTAGATAATTTTGTTGAATTATGTGAACTACTTCATACCCTGCAGCTTCGCATAATCCTTTTGCCTCATTTACGGCATCTTCTTTGTCATATGTAATCAGAATTACTTTGTCCATTTTGATAGATTATTCCATTTTTTTCAATATTTTCTCTATATTCATATTTAACACAATTTCTGCAATATCACTAGCATATTCGGAAATTCTTCTTATATTTTCAGCCAATCTTCTAACTCTGTATATCTCCTCATCATCTTTTAGTGATTTTGATGCATCTCTAATTTTCTTTTCATACTTGGTAATTTCCTCTATTTTTTTGATAGTTTTTTCAGCCTGATAGTAATCCTCTTTGAATAGGGCTAAACATGATTCATCTAATACAGTTAATGAAAAATCATTCATTTCTTGTAATTTATCTAAAATTTCTTTTTTAATTGGTTTTTTAAATTCTAATAGATCTTTTGCAATAAAGGCTGCATGATCCCCTGTTCTCTCAATGTTCTTTACAACTAATCTGTATCCTAAACAATTTCTAGCATTACTAAATCCCATTTCTTTTAAAACATGTTCATTTTGTATTGCGATTTTTAATTGACGAATAATATAAAATCCAAATCTATCAACTTCATCATCTGTATTGATAACTTCTTGTGCTAAATCCAAATTATTTTCCTTAACTGCTAAAATTGCATCATTTAACATTGATTTTGCTAAATGTATCATTCGTTTAAACGCCCCATCTACAGATAATTCTAACAAGTTTACTAGGACTTGAATTGTAATGCCATTACTTGAATCTGAAATAATTTCAGAACCCATCAGCATTCTCTTAACTGCTTCTTTTGTTGCATGTTTTTGAGTTGGGGTTAATCTTCCTTTTTTTGATTTTAAATTAATTGTTTTAAATCCTAAAAAGTATAATGAAATTAATTTTCTAACTATGGAATCTGGTTTTTCATCTTCAGAAATTTCTATTGTAGCTTCTTCTTTTTTTTGTACACGAGATTCAAATTTTGGTGGATACAATTCTAATGTGGATGATCCTTTTCTAACCATTCTCACTTGATCACCTTGTTTTAATCCTAATTCTGTTATCCATTGTTTAGGTAATGAAACTATATACGATGACTTGCCTGTAAATTGTATTTTTCTTGTTTCACCCTGTTCTTCCATATTCTATTTATAAAAAAACTATCTATATAGTTATTTTTTATGCTATATGTTAACATTCAACTAATATTTAGAATAATCTTTAGTTTTACGTGGACCATTTTGTTAAACTTCAACATTCTTTGGATGCATTATTTGGAAGTGGAGTTTCAAAATACTTGCCAAAAAAAATTGATATAATTTTATCACGAAAAACTGGTAGAATTAGAACTGTTTCTCATGAAGGAAAATTACTTTGTACTTTGAGAATTGATGGTAGTTTAGCTATTAGTATTGATTTTGCTCAAACTCTATTACAAAATAAAGCATTTCGTGAAAATTGTGTTGAAATTAACAAAGATGCTGCTCCTTTTGTTATGGAAGGAAGATCTGTATTTTGTAAACACATTGTATGGTGTGGAAAAAATGTACGTATTGCAGCTGACACTCCTATATTATTTGAAAATCAAGTAATTGCCGTTGGTAGATCTATTTTATCCTCTAAAATGATGTCTGATTTTAATCGAGGCGTAGCTATCAAAGTTAGAGATAGTTTAAAAAGTCGTAAGGAGAAAATAGTAGCATGATGCGTGGAGGTAATCGCGAAATGCGAAGAATGATGGATAAGATGGGATTGGATATGAATGAACTTAACAATGTTCAAGAAGTTATAATTAAAACAGATAAGAAAGAAATCATTATCTCAAAACCTTCTGTTACAGAAATGAAAGGAAAAGATAATTCTATTTTTACTGTAACTGCAGATAGTTATGAGGAGGCAGAGTTAGAAGTCCCAATTTTCTCAGATGAGGATATTCAATTAGTTAGTCAACAAGCTGGTGTTGATGAAGAAAAAGCAAAAGGTGCGTTAGAAGAAGCCAAAGGCGATCTAGCTCAAGCAATTTTACGATTAACTACTGAATAAAGGACCTTTTTGTGCCTGAAATATCCTCAAAAATGAATGATTTAATAAATGGAATTTTCAAATTCTGAGTATAATGACTGATGTTACTGAATCCAAAGT
>JABGZU010000060.1 GCA_018674605.1 Candidatus Nitrosopumilus sp. | reverse complement strand
CTGTTCTCTTAATTGTTCCTGTATGAAATGATTTTAATGCCTTTTTTACCATACTTCATCTCTTTTTATCATTAAATTTTAAGATTTAGTTAAAGAATCATTTTTAATCCCTTTAACGTAATACTATCAAATGGTCTTTGGGTGGGGCAAAAAGAAATCAATTGAACCAACGGTGGAGTCTAACTCTGTTAATCAAAATATTACATTATCTGATGTTCCTCAAATTATATCTGATCTTAGTAAATTGAGAGAATCTCAAACTCTTTCTGAAATAAAAAATTTGAGAAATAACACTGCTCCACTTATTGATGATTTAATGAAAATTGGTATTGTACTTGAAAAAGATAATTTGAATATCGATGATATTGACAAACATTTGGCTATAATTGTAGTGAGAGGTAAACAACAAGTAATCGATATTTTAAAAAAAGATGTAAAAAATTTAATGCAAGTTTCAACAATTACTGAAGCAAAAAAATTAGATTATTTTTTAATTCAACTTCTCAAAAAAGTTGGTGATGTTTTAGGGAGACAAACTAGAGTCATTCATATTTTTGCAAAAAAATATGCTAACCAATTAACTGACAATCTTAAAATTATGAATGAAAATTCTGCAAATATTACAAAACTTTTAAAACATTATGCTTCTACTCAATCCACTTTTGATGATATTGATCAAATGTTAAAAGAAATTAAATCACTTAATCAAGATCATGTTGATAAAACACAACGAAATACAGATGTATTGAATAATTTTAAACTAATTGAAAAAAATAATGTCTCTTTACAGAATTCTATAGATGAAATCCATTCTTCAGAGAATTTTAAAAAATATGTTACTTTGGAAAATAAATTAAATGAATTTACTCTTCAAAAATCTAAAATCAAAAATGAAATTGATACTCAATTCACAAAAATATCTCGTCCTCTTGGTAGGTATTCCTATTCTTCATCTTTAGATAAGGATCAAAAAAATATTTTATCTGCTTTAGTTGATGATCCATTTACGGCATTAATTCCAGCTAACTTTGATCATATTATTGTAATTTTGGAAAATATTCGAAAAGGCATATCTTCTGGTTCTATTTCTGTCAAAGATGCTGACAAAACTTTATCGCAATTAACTGAAACTGAAGAATCTTTGAATGGTTTTATCAAAAAAATATCTGAATATTCTAACACTTTTAATTCTATGAATACTGAATTGAACACTTTAAAACCAGAAAATCTAACTTTCCTTGAAAATAACTTTTCTAAAAATACTGCTTCTCAAAATGATTTAAAATTAAAGTCTGACACCCTTTTATCTGAAATTGATGAAATAAATTCTAACATTCCTCAAATTATGTCTCGAATTGAAGATAAATTACAGTTCTTTTCTAATACTCGATATGTTATTTCTTAATCTGAAAACTAATTTACTAAGTAATTGAAGTATTTTTGTGATTTTTAAAAAGAAAAAGATTGAACGTACCGTTTTACTTGAACAAAATGTATTGGACAGTATTGTTACTTTTTGTAAAATGAAGCACCCAAATGAGGGGATTTTGATATTGAAGGGAAAATCTAGAAATGGTGAAATCAAAATAGATGGATTGGCTATTCCGCCGTTTAATTTTACGGGGCCAACATTCGCTGGATTTCCACATTCTTTTTTACCCTTTGACAATAGCTACATTGGAATTGTACATTCACACCCTGCAGGTTCTGCTGAACCATCTGTAACTGATCTGAATAATTTTTTTGGATTAATTTCATTAATCATTAAATCCCCTTATGATGATGATTCCATTTTTGCGTGGGATAGTAGTGGTAATCCTGTTTCACTATCAATTATTTAATTTCTAATTTTTTGTTTGAAATTGGAACAAATTCTGACAAAGCTTTATAACCTTTTTTAGCGAACTTTTGTTGGTTTGAATCCTCAACTTAAAAGATATTATATTTTTCTTGGTGCCTCACTAGTGTTTAGCATTGGACTTCAAATTGTTTTAGGCTATCTTGGTGTACCTTGGTTTATCAGCATTGGACTTGTTATGGCAATATTCATTTTACTTCCTATGTATATGAGAAGACGACAAATGGGTCAAATGGGTAATTTTGGTGGAAGTTCTAGTGGTGCAGGTGGTGGATTTTTTGGAACTGGTGGTCAGGATAATTCTACAAGTGTACGATATGTTTGTCTTGTTTGTAATAATAAACACAAAGGCGGCTCTTGTCCTCGTTGTGGTTCCAAAATGCAAAGGGCAGATTTCTAGGTGAAATAATTGTCATTAGATGAAATTCGTAAAAAAGTTCTTTTTCATAATTCTGTAGATATTTGGATTGCAACTTGTTTTGAGAAAAGTAAACCTTGGTCTAATCCTGAAGATTACAAAAAATTTATCTCTTATCTCTTATCTCATAATCTAAATTTGAAAGCCTTTAACTTGTGTGCTCATGAAGCAGGAGCAACTGAAGAGGAAAAAACAAAGTTTACAGATATTTTATTTGAAACTAAAGATGATCCAAATTCTTTAACTTATACAATAAGACTTAATGCTTCTGCTTTAGAAGTTATTAGACATTATTCTTTCTAATTATCTTTTTAATTTTGGATTTATTATTGAGTCAAGTGCATTACCAATAAAGACAAATGCTAAACCTGTGATGGCAATCATAATTCCTGGTGGGACAATCCACCACCATAACCCTCTTGCTGCTGCTCCAAATGTATTGGCATCGTGTAAAATCTGACCCCATGTTGGGAATGATGGATCACCTAATCCTAAAAAACTGAGTCCTGCTTCTGTGGTAATTGCCGCAGGGACTGATATTGCAACACTTGCAAATGCATATGGGAGTAACTGTGGTAAAATATGTTTGAGAATAATCTTTGAATCTTTTTGACCCATCATAGTTGCAGCTTCAACATATCCTCGAGTTTTAATTTGAAGTGACATGCTTCTGGCAACTTTTGCAATTCCTACCCACCCAAAAATCATTAAAAATCCTACCATCACAAATAT
>JABGZU010000011.1 GCA_018674605.1 Candidatus Nitrosopumilus sp. | reverse complement strand
TGGCAAACCTAACATTTCTCCAAAAGGCACTATTATTGCCTGGTCTTCTGATCTTCTTGCTTTTGCAGATATTCGTTCCCCTGATACTATGGCCAATTTGCAAAATAATCCATTTGTGGAAATTAATGTAATTGATCCTTTGTCTCGTAAAGGCTATCTGTTTTCAGGAACTGCTGAAATAATTAAAAATACTCCATTATTTGCTGAAATTCTTACTCATTATCAAAATATTGGCATCAAAAGTCCAATCAACTCTATCATACTGGTAACTGTTTCATCTATTTCTACAGTAACTTCTCCTCTTTATGATCTGGGTAAAACTGAAGATGAAATAAAATTAAAATGGAAAAAACATTTTGATGATTTATGATTTTTTGTTTTCTTCTGTTGCTGATTTAATTTTTATTAATTCTTGCCTTGTTTTTTTATGTGCTTCTCTTTCTTCTTCTAATAATCTTTGAATTCCCTCTAATTCTTTTTGTGTTGTGTTGAGTTTTGATTTTAATGATCCTACAACTACACTTGCTGCTTCAATAATTCCTGCATTACTTTTTTCATTAACATTTTCATTAACCTTATCTATTTCTGCATCTTTTTTCTCTTTTGGAGTTGAGACATTTGTATTTTGAGTATTACTTTTTTCATCTAATTCTTGTTTAGTTTTAATTAATTTAGAATTTGTTTCATCTAATTCTTTACCTACTTCTATCTGCTGTTTTCTTATTCCTTGTAATGTTGATTGTCCTTTTACAATTTGTTCTTTTACCTCTTTGTGTTCCTTTACCCTTTTTTCTAATTCTTCTTTTATTTTTTTAAAATCTTTTTCAGTTTGATTAAGTTCGTTAATTAATTTTGTATCTTTAATTTGCTGTGCATTTTTGTTCTTTTCTCTTGTTTCTCTATATTCCCTTTGTACTATGTCTAATTCCATCTTTTTATGATTGAATTCTTTTTTTATTGACATTAAATTACTGACTGTAGTGTCATACTCTTCTTTGACACTTTGAATTTTTTCTGTAATTTTTGTTATCTCTTCTTGTTTTACTCTAAATTCATTTTGGAGACCTTCAACTTCTGTTTCTAATTCTTCTTTTAGAATGGACTCATCATTTTTTTCAATTTTTACTTCTTTCTTTTTGCCAAAAAATCCCATTATTTCTCACTATTTCTCTCCAAAAGATGAACCTTTCTTTATTGGCGTTTTCCCTTGTTTCTGATAAATTTTAGATAAAATCCGATACCTCCAATTATTATGCCTCCAATCCATACAATTACGCTTATACTTTTTGGAATAATTGCTTCTTGTGGTCCTACAATTAGCATTAGTGCTCCTAAAATTATCAGTGCGAATCCTCCACTGTTTCTACTTTTGTTATGTTCTCCGTGAACCATGATTATAGATACTCTGAAAGTGTTTTAGCAACTTGTTTTCTTCCAATATCTGTGATGAATGGGCCTATTTTTGGTCCTCTTGAAGTTCCAAGAATTATTTGATATAATATTTTAAAGAAATCTTTTGGCTGTACATCGTTTGCTTTTGCAATTTGATATATTGTATTTTGAATATCTTCTGGTTCTTCTTCTGCTTGTAATGCTTTAACAAGTTTGTCTAGTGCTTTTTTAGATGTGTCATCTAACTCTACTGCTATTTTTTCTTGTTCATCAAATTCATCAGAATAATTTCCTGCAATTTCAATTAATTTTTCAACTTCTGTTTCTGGATTTTTAATCACTCCGTAGTCTATCAATTTTTTCATCACTCTTTCATTTCTGTCTTCTTTGAAAATTTTTGTTAACTCAATTAATAATCTGTAATTGATATGAATGCTTGATTGTTTTGGAGGATTAAGTAAATTGACATATTCATACAGTCCTTTTAATTTAGTTAACTTTGCTTGATTATCCACTTTGATCCTTCCAAAATAAGTATCTTCAATTTCGTTATACTCATTCATCAATGATGGGATATCATCAAACCCTAATTCTCTAGCTCCTGTAATTCTTTTGTACAGTAATAATAGAATTGATTTTGAATTACCATACTCTAACCATTTTTGTGCTGTAATCACATTTCCTAATGATTTTGAAATCTTTTTTCCTCCTTTATCCAAAAACATTTCATATTTTACGTGGTGAGGATGTGGTACTTTCAAAATTTCATCTGATACCCAGTCATTTACTTTAACTGAATCCATTATGTCTTTTCCATATGCTTCAAATCTAATATCAAATGCAGACCATCGTGCTGCAAATTCTACTTTCCAGGCTAATTTCCCTAAATCTTTTGTAATGTCTGCTTCCCCTTCATGACCACAACCCTTGATCATTTTTGAACCAATTTCTGTATCATGGCATTTGTATTTCACTTTCTTTTCATCACTAATGTATTCTGTAGCTTCTGCCGTGTACAGTCGATTACACTCTGCACATACTGGAAAATATGGCAAGTATTTTTGATATTTTTCTTGTCCTACTAACTCTGAAATTTTATCTCCAATTTTTACACTGTTTTGTAATATTGTGTGTATGTGATCTTTTAGTAATCCTTGTTTGTACGTGTCTACAGCTCTTCTAAATTCATATTTTATTCCAACTTTATCTAACCCGTCTAAAAGAATGCTGCTCATGTGCATGCCGTATGAATCATGACATCCATAAGGATCTGGAATTAGTGATACTGGTTTTCCTATGTGTTCTTGTAATGAATCTGGTAGTCCTTCTGGAACTTTTCTTAACCCATCTAAATCATCTGAATATGCAATTAATTCTGATTTGTATCCTAAATTCTCTAATGCTAATTTGACTCCGTATGCTCTTACTGCATCTCCTAAACTTCCAATGTGTGGGATTCCTGATGCTCCTAAACCACTTTCTACTCTTATTAGATCTAAATTTCTTCCAAGTGTTTTTTCACGTTCAAGTAATTCTGAAGCTAATTTATCTATCCATGTTCCTTTACCTATGATTTTTTCTTGTACCATCTCTTTTCACTAATTCAATATTTTCGACATGTATGGCCCATATAACGAATACCCTAATTTTTTATAATATTCTCTTGTACCTACTGCACTAATCACAAGTATTTTCTTTGCATCAAACTCTTCTTTAGATATCTTTTCAGCTTCTTTCATCAAATTTTTACCTAATCCTGAATGTTGAATTTCTTCTGTTTCTTTTTCTCCTAGCTTCAATGATTTTCCATATACGTGGATTTCTCTAACTATGCATGTATCTTGATTAATTTCATCTCTATGTGCTTTATCACTTGGTTTTCTTAATCTCAAAAATCCATAAATTGATTCATTTTTGTCCTCATACGATAAGAAAACTTCCTTTCCTCCTGATGAGTCATAATTAATCCTGTTTAGTTTTATTTCTCCTCTGTCTGTTTTTTTATCTGTTAATCCAGCTTCCCTACATCTGATACATTTGCATGATAGTCCTTGTTTTGCTAGATTTTGATGTACAATTTGTCTCAAATTTCCTGATTTTGGTCCTGCTATGATCTCTTTTGATGAAATTTCTCTTTGCACTCTCATGATTCTCACCCATTTTGGAAC
>JABGZU010000119.1 GCA_018674605.1 Candidatus Nitrosopumilus sp. | reverse complement strand
TTTTCAATCAAACTAAAATTGACTAAATCATAATCAAATTGTTGTTTTTGTAATAATAAATTAAAAAACACGTAAAATCAAGCTTTTTTTAAATAATAAATTTCTTAAAATCACTATCAAAATATCAGTTTTTGTAGAAACTTGTAATACCATATTACAATATTCAATAATAATGGAAATATTTGCTCAAAGAACTAAAATTTTACAAATATCATTATTTGCAATCTTTTCAGCTTTCATAGTAGAATTAATCTTTGGTTTAATTTCCAATAGTCTTGCGCTAATTACGGATAGTATTCATGCATTATTAGATAGTGTTGTAACATTGGTTTTACTATTAGCAGCAAAATTAGCAATGAAACCTCCAGATGCAGAACATACGTATGGACATGGAAAAATTGAATCATTAGGAGGATTAATTGGCGGAATAGCAATTTTTCTGATTGCTTGTTTTTTTATTTATGAATCAATCAACAGATTACAAAGTCCACCACCAAGTGTGTTACCAGGAGTATTTGCAATAATTGGAGGTCTGTACACAATAGGGATTGATTTTTTCAGAATAATATTACTTAGAAAAAGTATCAAGGCAATTGGAGGTACAACTCTCAAAGCAGATTTTTATCACGCATTCATGGATTTAGGCTCCACATCAGTTGCAATCATAGGAATTATTCTAGTTACATATGGAATCTATTTTGGAGATTTTGTTGCAGCCTTAATTTTGGGAGGATTGTTAGTAGTACTCAGTATCAAATTGATATATAAAACAGCATTAGATTTGACAGATATCATTTCACCAGAGATTGTAAAAGAGGTTAAAGAAATTGCAAATTCAACGGAGGGAGTTATAAAAACAGGACAAATACTAATGAGAAAATCAGGGGATACAATTTTTGCAGATGTCACAATATCACTAAGGGGAGATACAAGTTTTGAGAAAGCCCATGAAATTAGTGATGATGTTGAAAAAAATATTAAAAACAAAATATCAAATGTAGGAATTACAATTCATTTTGAACCTGATTGGAAAAATGTTCCATTAGATGGAAAAATTCTAGAAATCGCAAAAAATGTAGATAATGTTAAAGGAGTTCATAATATCATTACACATAAGACAAAAGGAAAAACATATTGTAATTTGCATGTAATGGTGGATAGAAAAATGAATCTAGTATTAGCACATAAAATTTCTGAAATAATTGAAGAAAGAATACAAAAAGATATTCCTGAAATAACACATGCCACAATTCACCTAGAACCATTCATCACAGTTCCAAAAAATTTCAACATAGAAGATACAGTTACTGAAGAAAAAATTAAAAAAATTGTAGAAAATTATCCAGATGTAAAAAAAGTAAACCGTATTTCATCATTAAAATTTGAAAATATTCTCAAAATAGATATTGATTGTTCTTTTGATAAAGAATTATCAATTGAAAAAGTACATGATCTCACATCAGAAATTGAACATGTTATAAGATTAGAAATTAATAATTCAGTAATTACAATTCATCCAGAACCAAATTAGAAAAAAATGCAAGTAAACTACAATACCATATTCACATAAAAATTCTAAATAATACCAAAATATTGGAAAGATTTTTGCCACACTGTGATATCAGTCTAAAAATCAAAAATTAGGTTTAAAATAAAGAAAATAAAATAGATGCTGTGCAAAAAACAGGGTTATTCATAGTAATTTTTGGAATATTGATAGTAGCAGGTTTAGCAATATCGGTAATTGAAAATCAAATTACATTAGAAGGAATAACTCAAGGAAATGGAAAAGTAGATTCAGTACAAGTAGTTACAATCTCAGTAGATTTAAATAAAAATGAAACACCTATTGGAATTTTTGCAGTACAAATAATGGAGTTTAAAGAAAATATGTTTTCAGTAAAAATATTAGATCCTTCAGGTACTGAAATAATTTCAGAAAGAATAATTGAAGAGACCACAGAACAAGAATTCAAAGTATTAGATTCTGGAAAATATGAATTAATTATTCAAAGTTTTGAGGATAAAGAGAGTTATGTAGCAGGTGCAATTGGTCCACTTCCAGATGCTGAGAAAAAATTCATAATTTCAAATATTTCAACACTTTGCATAATTATTGGAATGATAGGATTAGGAGTTGTAGTAATATATGAAATTAAAAATAAAAGAAAATCAATTTAAATAACTATCCATTTTTTCCAAACCATTAATGGCACCATCAAAAGCATCACTATCTTCAAGTAAAGAACCAAGTTTTTCAATATTTGCAGATAAGAAACATTTTTCATTTTCAGTAGTTTTAAAAAGAAATTTACATTTTATCAAATAATCAAGTCTTTTCAAAACATCAAGTTCAGACATTGAAAATTTTAGAGATAAAGTAGAACATTCTTTTTTTCCATTTTCTAATTCTGCCAATATTTCTGATGTGATAGGATCAAACATACAATCAATAATTTTCTCTCGATCAAAAGATATACTCATTATCTAAATGCAAGAAATTAGAAAGTTATAACTTTTTGAATAAATCACAGCAATAGAATAATTAAGAAATAAAGTACAATCAAAATATGCAAAAACTCTGTAGTCAAGATCCATCAGGTAAAGGTGAACATTGTTTTTGTATAGATATAGACCCTCAAAGAGGAATTAAAAAATGCTGTAAATGTAATCAATGGAATGTTCAGGGTAATAATTGGACAAAAGATGAAGACTTTAGATGATTTTTAACTAAAAAGACATGAAAATGAGAGTTATTAGTTACTGATCTCTCAAAAAACAATATCAGCCATACTAAAAGATTAACGCCCAGTATGGTTTTTATCGGGGTTTCTAAGAATTTTTGAATACTTGAGTAGCCAAGAATATAGACACATTGTAAGAATCGTAGGTAACGATATTCCAGGAGAAAGAAAACTTCTCGTAGGATTAACTCAAATCAAAGGCATAGGATATAATTTTGCAACAGCAATTTCATCAATATTAAAAATTAATGCAAATTCCAACATTGGTCACCTTACAGAGGGCAATGTTCAAGCAATTGAAAAATTAATCTTAAATCCAATTGAAGCAAAATTTCCATTATGGTTTCTTAACAGACAAAGAGATATTGAAACTGGAAAAGATTTACATTTGTTAACATCAGATATTCCATTTACATTAAGAAATGATATTGAAAGAGAAAGAATAACTGCCAGTTGGAGAGGTTATCGTCATCTAAGTGGTCTAAAAGTTAGAGGACAAAGAACCAGAACAGCAGGTAGAAAAGGTGGAGCAGTAGGAGTATCAAAAGGTGGATTAGCAGCTCCAGTTAAGAAAGGAAATGCAGGTGCACCAGCAGAGGCAGCTCCAGCAGCAGAGGCAGCTCCAGCAGCAGAGGCAGCTCCAGCGGAGAAAAAAGAATAGGTGTTATGAATGGGAGATCCTAAATATCCACGTAAAGTTTGGCGAAAACCAAAAAGACCACTTAATTATGAATTAAAAATGGATGAGTTACAAACTCTCGGTACATTTGGATTAAGAACTAAAAGAGAATTATGGAAAGCACATACAGAATTATCACGTGTAAGACAACAAGCAAGATCATTACTTGCATTAACACAAAAAGTGAGGGATGAAAAAGAACCAATACTATTGAAATCACTTGCAAGAATTGGTCTAATATCAAATGATGCAACATTAGATGACGTACTTAATTTAAAACCTACAGACTTACTTGCACGAAGATTACAAACTATTGTTTCAAACAAATTAGGATTTAAAACACCATATCAAGCAAGACAAGCAGTAATTCATGGTCACATTATGATTGGAGATAGAAAGATTGACATTCCATCATATACAGTTACAGTAGAAGAAGAGAATAGTGTTCACTTTACCCCTGAATCTAAAATTCCAGAAATGTTAGAAAAATCTAAAAAAGAAGAACCAAAAGTAGAAACAACTACTGAAGGCGAAGAAGGAACAGAGACTCAAGCATCAGATAAAACAGAATCTACTGAAACAGTAAAAAAAGACAAACCATCAACAGACTAATCAAAGCAACATTATCAGTAAATACCCCTAATTATCAAATAGAATTACAATGTGTTCAATAATTGGTTATTCCGGAAATGAAGTTGCAGCTCCAATTATCGTAAAGGGGTTAAAACGAATGGAGTACAGAGGGTATGACAGCGTAGGAGTGGCTACAGAATCAAACAATCAAATTGAATTAAAAAAAGGAATAGGAAAAGTAAATGAAGTAAATTCAAAAATTCAACTAGACACATTACCAGGTAAAACAGGAATAGGCCATACAAGATGGGCTACTCATGGAAAAGTAACAGAATTTAATGCACATCCACACCCGAGTAATTCTGGAAAAATTGCAATAGTACATAATGGAATAATAGAAAATTTTGAAGAATTAAAAAAACAATTAGAAAATGAAGGATATAATTTCAAAAGTGAAACAGATAGTGAAATAATTGCAAATTTACTTCAAAAAAATTATGAGTCTACAAAAAATGTCAAAGAAACAATTTTGAAAACAGTTTCAGAGATAAAAGGAGATTATGCATTTGTTGCAATGTTTGAAAATGGTCAACTAGCTGCAGCTAGATTTCACGAACCATTAATTGTTGGAATTGGTCAAGAAAATGTCTTTTTGTCAAGTGATGTTTTAGGATTTATCGAATATACAGATAATGTGATATACATGAAAAATAGAAATATCATAATTTTAGATAAGAAAGATTTTCAAATTTTAGATTTTAATGGAAAAAATACAGAGTATGAAATTACAAAAGTTTCAAAAGAATTTGGAGATGTATACAAAGGAGATTATGCACATTTTACATTAAAGGAAATTTATGAACAACCGGATGTAATTCTAAAATCAGGAGAAAAAACAATTGGAGATATTGAAAAAGCAGTAGACTATATCAAGAATGCAAAAAATATTTACATTACAGGCAGTGGAACAAGTTATAATTCTGCACTCATTGCAAAACAAATTTTATCAAAATATGTTAAAATTAAATCAGAACCAATAATATCAAGTGAGCTCCAATTTTCACCAGAAATAATTGAAAGGGATTCAGTGTTAATTGCAATATCTCAAAGTGGAGAAAGTGCAGATGTGTTAGAAGCAGTAAGAATTGCAAAAAAGTTAAATTGTAAAATTATTTCTATTGTTAATTTACTCACATCATCACTTGTACGTAAATCAGATATAACGTTAGGAATGAATTGTGGACCAGAAATAGGAGTTGCAGCAACAAAAAGTTTCACAGCACAATTAACAATACTATACAAAATTGTACAAAAATTAAGCAATAACATAACAATTGATTTTGAAAAATTTGCAGAATCAATTTTAAAAATAATAGAAAATCCAGTTAAAATTCAAAAAATTGCAAAAGAGTTGAAAAATGTTTCAGATATTTACATTTTAGGTCGAGGAATTAACTATCCAATTGCAATAGAATCAGCATTAAAACTCAAAGAATTAACATACATTCATGCAGAAGGAATTCCAGGAGGGGAACTAAAACATGGACCTCTTGCATTAATGGATTCAAATGTTTTTGTAATTATCATAAATCCAAATGATTCAACATATGCAGATACATTGACAAGTGCAAGAGAGATCAAAGCTCGTGGAGCAAAAATCATAGGAGTTTCAGATATTGAAAGTGACCTTTACGATTATTGGATTGAAATTCCAAAAATTAAAGAAATACTGTATCCAATTTCAGAAATTATTCCAATACAACTACTATCATATTATTCAGCACTTGAAAAAGATACAGATCCAGATTATCCCAGAAATCTAGCAAAATCAGTTACTGTAAAGTAGATAATTTATCATATTCTTGTTCTACAAGATTTAAAAATTTTGCAGAATTATTTCCAGTTTTTAGCATTGATGAGATAATACTACCCCCAGCACCAACTCCTTCTTTAGCAAAGCCTTCAGAAAAAGCTTTGAGTCCAGAATATTTTGAATTATTCAAACCAGGATTTACAGAAATTGCAGGTACATCTGCAATCTGCTTAACTAAATTTGTAAAATTGGCATTTTGATCATGTGTAACATAAGAGGTAGTTCCAATGGCAGTGTTTTCTTCATTAAATCCAATTTTGGATGCAAATGCCAAAACAGCAGTCATTTGAGTTCCACCAGCCAACATTACTTTAGAAACAGATGATGCAGAACTTAACATTCCTGCAACAAAAGCAATCATAGGATCACCAACTTTTGCAAGTATGCTGTAGGGATGATCAGAATTAATTCGTTTAAGTGCAGAATTAACAATTTCATTTTTTAATTTTGTAGGATTAGTAGGAATACTAGAACTAACTTTTGCATCAAAATCAAAAGCTCGCAATACAGCTAATGCAGTTGTTGTTCCACCAGGAATAGATTCACCAATTACTAAACAATCTGTTAATGATGCCAAATTTCTTCCAACAATTCTACCAAATTCAACAGCATTAGACACATCAGAATCACTCATAGCAGGTTCAACTGAAATATTTTTTCCAAAAGATAAACCAGTTTCAATAAATGGTAATTGGGGAGTAACTTTACTTCCAGCATTAATTGTTAAATGAGAAATACTAGCAGATTCTAAAGCGGTTTTTGTTAAAAGACCAGGAGTAGGTTTTCCATCAGGGGTCATGGGAATACTATCAATTGTTTTACAATATCCATAGTGAAGATATTCAGCATCAGCTGGTGGAGTATATTTCATTGAATTAGTATCAGCACCTGCAATAGTAATTCCTGGAATTTCACAAGTTTCAGTATATGACATTACAAAAGAAAAAAGAAATCTTCCTGATTTTACAGATTCAATGAAATTTTGAGCCCGTTCAACATTACCAAATAATTCAAAATCTTCCAAAAATACCACTAACCCATCATGTCTAGAAATTGTTGTTCAGTTCGTTTTTGCATTATCATATTAGTCATTTTTTCTTTTCCAATAGTAGATACTTCAGATGCACCGTAATTATGACCAGGATACAAAACTAAATCATCATCTAAAGAATGAAGTA
>JABGZU010000050.1 GCA_018674605.1 Candidatus Nitrosopumilus sp. | reverse complement strand
CATCTAATGCTTGATTATAATCTGAAATAATTTGTGGTTTTTGCTTCATTGCCTCTCTAATTCCTTCACGAACTTGCCATACTCCAACTGGAATTGCATATTCTGGTCGAATTTCTCTAAAAATTAAAACCCCTGCTTGAATTTTATTTTTTAATAAATACTCTGAAACTCCTAACTTTGCAGCAAAATATGCTCCTGCAATTCGTGGTGGATGGTCTATTCCTCGTGCATCCTCGTAATCAGAACCAAATCCTAGAATTCCATTTGAATACCATCCTTCAATCATCTCAAAAACCCACCTGTGTGGAAATAAGATTACTGAAAAAATATTTCCTAAATGTTCATATGAAAAAACTTTACACGTATCAATTAGATTATTTTCTAAAATTTCATCAACTATGGACTTTGATATTATGTCATCTGTTGCAGTGATACTCCATTTTGTTGGAACTAATTTTCTTTTCATACCTAACATTCCAATACTAAAACATTTTTGAATTTTTGAAATTTCAATACCTGAATTATATAATTTTAAAACTGCATCTTGTGCTTTCATATCTTTATCATAAAATATTTTTTCAATTGGTTTAGTTGAAGTACTTGCAGAAAATTTTGCAGATTTTATTTCTCCTACAGGACCAAATGGTGCACTTTCACCATCTATGGAAATATTTGATGATGTATTTTTTTTAAATATTAAATCTAAATCTGTAGGTTTTGATGACATTGTAACTTCTTGCAAATTTTCAATGTACCTACCTTCTGTTTGTTCAATTGATGTTTTTTGTATTCCTCTTACTAAGTTTAAACGAAAATTTATGATCTCTTCTAAGGATTTACCTTTCCATTTTTCAGGATTATCCAATAAACTAGTATCTCCATGAACGGGTGGAACCATTGGACCCACAAAGACTTTTGGATAATTATATGATCCTACAAATACTGATGGGGGACTTGTACCACTAATGGAATCTGATGAAAATAAATTCCCATGTTTTGATAATGTTTCATGCCATTTTGATAATATTGAACGTCGTATCTCTTGCGAGTCTGATGACATTGTTATTTGTGCCTAAAATGAGTCTATTAACTTGACTAATTTCAAAATAAACCATTCTTTAACGAATGATGTTTTAAGATCATCTAATGATATTATTTATGGTTGTAAATAGAATTGTTTCTTTTCTACCTAGTGCTACTGAATTACTTTATGAATTTGGTGTAGATGACATGTTGTTTGGAGTTACTCATGAATGTAAATACCCTAATTCTGCAAAATTAAAACCTAATGTAATTTCTTCTGTAATAAATTCTGATGAATTAACTAGTAATGAAATCAATACTATAACATGTACTTTGTTACATGATGGTAAGGATATTTTTAAATTAAATGAACAAAATCTTAAAGATGCAAATCCTGATCTAATTATTTCTCAAGAAACTTGTGAAGTTTGTGCTGCTTACACTACTCAAGTTCAAAACGCATTAGATATTTTGTCAAAAAAACCTGAATTATATTCAATGGATCCTCATAACATCTCTGAAATAATTCAGACTGTAGTAGAATTAGGAAAATTTTTACAAAAAGATCAAAAAGCTTTAGAAATTACAAATTCTTTAAAACAACGAATTCAAAATATTAAAAATTTACAAAATTCTACAAAACCTAATGTACTTGCAATAGAGTGGCTTGAGCCTTTTTTTACTGCGGGTCATTGGGTTCCTGAAATGATCGAGATTGCTGGAGGTATTAATCTAATTAGTAAAACTGGTGAACATTCTCGACGCATGGATATTAATGAAATTGTACAGTCTGATCCTGATATAATTATTTTAATGCCGTGTGGATTTGATACTCAACGTACAATATCTGAATATAATACAATTTTAAAAAATAATTTAGGCTGGAATTCATTAAAGGCTGTCCAAAATAAACAAGTTTTTGCAGTAAATACCGATTCTTTTTTTAGCAAACCTAGTATTAGAATTATTGATGGTTTGGAAATTTTGGCTAAAATTATTCAACACGGAAAATTTGATGATTTGATAGTTGCTGAAAATTCATTTTTTCATATTTCTTAAAAATTACTTGTCTATGATTACTAATGATATTGACAATGAAAGTTGTTAAAATGAAAGATATGTCAAATTTTAATTAATAAAATGAAAACCATGAGTAATGATTCTGAAAACATCTTTTCAAATTATGGCATTTATGATTTAAGTGATAATCTTGAACTATTTTTACCCAACACTTCTATTCGATTTCAAAAAATAAGTGATAATGCTTTTTCATATTTTAGAGAAAATTCTGAAGGAAAAATAATCGAAAAAATTATTCCTGTTAAATCTGATGATATTAAAATTGAATTGGCTCCAATTCGACCTCTTAACCACCCTGCAAGAAGAACAAATTATGTTTTTTTAAAATTTGATAAAGAAATTTATCTTAGTGAAAATTCAGCTGCAAGTATTTTTGTTCACTGTCCTATAGAAATCGGTATTTTTTTAATCCATAATTCTAATCATGAATCCCTTGATTGTATAACTTGTAACCCCTTAACTTCTAGATTTGGTTTGTATGGTACTCCTGACACTGGAACTTTATGTAAATATGCAAAAGTATTGTTGGCTAGTGATTATGATGATTCAATTTCTTATGTCAATGGGGTAATGCAAATTGTTATTGAAAATACTTTATCTTTTGGACAAACTATCAGTAAAGTGATTTTCCCCATCACTGATAACTCTCTTTATTATGATAAATCTAAAACAATCCTTGATGGAATAAAAATTACCATGAAAAAACGTGCAGTTGTAAATATTGCTGATGTAAAAACTACTTCTGTTGAAACTGATTGGGTGCTATCTCCTACTTGGGAAGATGGGACTACTAACACTACTTTGGAGATGGGGCTAGAATAATGCCATTAGAATTTCTACAAAGTTTATCTGAAATGTATATTGTTGGGGAATTAACTGTCCTTTCTTTATTGATTGGTGGTGTTATAATGGCAGGTGGTATTATACTTGCAAAAATTGCAAAATTACTATTTCACAAATACTATGCTCCATCATTACCCAAAGATACTGCTCAAAATATTAGTAAATTAATTTATTTTGGTATACTAATAATTTCATTTTTAGGATTTACATCTAGTCAGGGTATTGATTTATCTGGAATTATGGTTGCTGGTGGAATTTTTGCAGTGGTCATTGGTTTTGCCACTCAATCTGTTGTTTCTAATTTAATTTCTGGTTTGTTCTTAATGGTTGAAAAACCTGCAAAACATGGGGATACTATAGAACTTCCTGACATGGGAATTTCTGGAACTCTTTTAGATGTTGGTACATTTTCTAGTAAAATTAGAAGATTTGATGGAACTATAACTCGAATTCCTAATGATAAATTTTTTACATCAAATATTCGCTCTCTTACTTTATCTACTGTTAGACGTGCTGATGTAATGGTTGGAATTTCATATGAATCTGATATTGAACATGCTATTTCTGTTATGAGACATGATATTTTTGAAAATATGCCTTTTGTACTTCAAATCCCAGAACCTGAATTTCGAATTGAGGAATTAGGTGACTCTAGTGTAAATATCCATGTTTATGTTTGGCATCCTAGGGATGATTGGAGTCAAGTTCAACCTGTTCTTCTCACTATAATTAAAAAATCCCTTGATAAATCTGGAATTGAAATTCCTTATCCTCAAAGAGTAATTTGGACTGGAAAAGATTAGATTTTTTTAGACATTTTTTTATCTGCACGTCTTTTTTTAATTAAACTAAACATGATCATTCCAACGTTAATGATTGAAATAATTTCAATTAAATCTACTCCGTACAAGAACCAATCAATTATTGGATGAACCCTTGATATGATGCCTGCTTCTAACATAATGTCTGCATTCCATACCATGTGGGGTATTTGAATAAATTGTATAATTGCAATAATTACAATGCTTCCAAGTATTTTATTTTCATACCAATTCCAAAACTTTGTCCACGGATTCATAATTAGTTTTAATCCATTAATTCTATTAAACTCTGTTAAAATTAGACTAAACTAATTAGACGTACCTAATGTTTTTACGCACAAACTATTTTTATTTTTCAGATTTAATTTTTTCTTTTTTCATCCAGATTGTTTTTTCTTTATGATCAATTAATTCTATATTCATTTCATTGAGTTTATCTCTAATTTTATCTGCCTCAACAAATTGTTTCTCTTTCCTCATTTGTTCTCTATTTAAAATTAAATCATCTATTTCTTGTTTTT
>JABGZU010000054.1 GCA_018674605.1 Candidatus Nitrosopumilus sp. | reverse complement strand
TTTTCTTCAATTATTTGAATAACACTATCTCTTGTGATTCCCTCTAACCCTCCTGCTGAAAGTGGTGGTGTTTGAATGACATCATCTTTGATAATGAATATATTTTCTGCACTACCTTCTGCAACTTTTCCTTGTGAGTTTAACATAATTGCTTCATCATATCCATTGTCTAATGCTTCCATTCTTGCAAGAGCTGCATTTGCATAGTTTGATGCTGCTTTTGCTTGCATTGGTTGGGATCTTGAATCAATTTTTACCCAACTTGAAACTTTACATTTTGATCCAGAAAATTTACCTGCTTTGGATTCTCCCATTTTCCATTCCCAACATGAAATTGACATATCTACTTTGTTTGTTGTAGGCGTTAATCCCATAGTTCCATAACCATAATATGCTAATGGTCTGATGTATGCTTCTTTGAGTTTACTGGATTTTACCGTTTTTAAAATAGCATCTGAAATTTCTTTTTGTGTATATTGCATTTTCATTGAATATAATTTTGCAGATTTGAATAATCTCTCTACATGTTCTGGTAATCTAAACACTGCAGAACCATTTGGAGTATTATAACATCTAATTCCTTCAAAAATTGATGTTGAATAGTGTAATGCATGGGTCAATACATGGACTTTGGCATCTTTGAATGGTACTAATTTTCCATTCATCCATATTTTACCTGTCTCTATCATAGGAAACGAAAAAAACTTTGGTAATTTAAAGAAATATCTTTCAAATTACTTTACTTGGAAACTACATATCCAATAAAATATTCATTAAATCATGCAATGGACTTTGGGTTTTATTGGAATAATTCTTCTTATCGTAGGTTTAGTTGGTCAAGCATTTGAAATGAGAAAAATTCGTTTATCAACTCATTCTAATGATGAAATGGCCTCTCCAAATCTTTTCATGAATAAGCGTAATTTCAAATGGTATGTAATTATTGGAATTGGTATAGTCTTCTGGTATACAGCTGAACGTATTTGATCTATATAGATCAAAATTATATACTAAAAATCCCTATGTAATGTAGCGTGTTTTGGGTAACGCCGGACTAACTCTAGATAACGGTCCAAGAATAAACCCTATTGGTGTTTACTGGTGAAAACCTGTAACGCCATTGTTTTGTTAAATAAATTTAATTTTTGAAATTTCTTCATGTACTGCTTTGATTGCTTTTTTTATGTTCCCATCAGTATCTTCAACAACAATAATTATTCGTGAAGTTTCTTCTTGTGCATCCATGTTCAAAATATTCAATCCAGATTCCCCAATTTTTGCACTAGTTCTTGATGCAACTTGTTGAACTCTCCACATTTCATCCCCAATTAATGTAATTACTCCTCTGTTGTATGTAATTGTAGCAAGAGGATCAAATCCTAACAAATATTTTTCATTTCTTTTAACATAATCTCCATCTAAAAATAATATTCTAGATAATTCAATACCATCTTTTGTAAATGGTGATAAAATTATGAATTCACTATATCGTTTGTCTTTTTCCAACGATGTTAATAATTTTTGAATAGAATGTGTTTCAATTCTAAATATTGCACAGTTTTCTTTTCCTGTAACTATTTTTATTGGATGACCTTTCTGATAATCTAATTCTCTTTTTATTGTGGTTATCTTTTCTGGATTTTTTATATTTGTAATTTTGATTGGCATGTCTACTCCGTGCTCTACAATTTCCTTTATTGCAATTGGATCTAATATTTTCATTCCAAACATTCCAGCAAGTCTTGCTTCATTGTATGATAATTGAACTACTTCCCTTAACCCCAAATCTACAATTTTTGGATCCGCTGATACCACTGAACTATCTTTTTCAAAATCTATGCTGGTTTCATATTTTTTATAAAATAATATTCCTATATCTGCTGCAGTTCTATCTGAGCCTCCTCGCTCATATGTTGTAGTAACTCCATCTACTGTTTTTCCAATAAATCCACCTATTGTAACTACTTGATTATTTTCAACTAATTCTGAGATTTTTCCCATTTTTTCCTTTGATTCTGATACTAGAAAATTTGTAGATTCAATATTGTTATCTGTAATTATTGGCCAGTCATCAAATTCTACAGAATCTGTTTTTATTTGATTACTTTTTAGAATATGGCTCATTACATGAGACATCAAAATTTCTCCTGAAAATGCTAATGCTCTGGAACGTGTTTCATCTACAAATTCTTCATTTTCAAATGCATCATCTAGTGCTTTTTGTGATTTTTGTAGATGTATCTCAATGATACTCTCACAATTTTTTTTATTATCTTCATTAACTAATTGAAGAATTTGTTGATATGACTTTTTCACAATTTCTAATGTTGGTGTAATTCCATTTTGTGCATTTCTTCCTTGTTCTAGTATGACATCTGTCAATGATCGTTTTTTTCCATCATGTGTAGTTAATGGAGCTGAAAAAACCGCAATTACTTTGGAATCTTTTTTTAAATTATTGATTCTCTCAATTATTTGTGGTATTAAGACTCCATCTGGACCTATTGCACTTCCTCCAAACTTTGCAATTATCAATCTAGTCATTATATTATCTTAAAATCAAATTACCATCTAATAACTATTTGATTTTTCTTTCATTATTTTTTTAATAATTTCTGATGCAATTTTTACACCATCTGTTTTTATTTCATTTCTTTTTTGTTCTAATTTTTCTAAAATTAATTCATCTAATCTATTAACATCTTCAAAAACAAATCCCTCATTTTGTGCATTATCTTCTTGTTCAAAATGATCTTTTATTGGAATAAATATTCCAGGTGTGCCGTACGCTTTAGCCTCATCTATTGTTGATTTTCCTGCTAATGAAATTATCAAATTTGATGCTAAAATTAATTCATGTAAATTATCTACAAATCCTAAATTTTTAACATTTTCAAATTTTTTACTAACTGATGGTCCTGATACAACAATAATTTCAATATCTTGATTAATTTTTAAAATTGCTTCTATGGATTTATC
>JABGZU010000012.1 GCA_018674605.1 Candidatus Nitrosopumilus sp. | reverse complement strand
TTTTCAATTTCATTTCCTAGTTTGACTGCTTTTTCATATTTTTCTTTATCTCTATCTTGTTTTAATCCTGCAGTATCTGCAAGCCATACATATTTTCTTTTTTGTGTGAGGAAATCCATCCAACTAGCTAACCACATGGAATCATTATCATGAATTACCTTCCCCCAATCACCTTCAGGTTTTTTAGCATCTTTTCCAAGATTCAATGTAACATTTTTTGCTGTAACTCTAGGTTTCCATTTTCCTCTTAGTGGATGTTCTCCTCTTCCAATGAATATACCTGGAGGTTCTGCCATGTAGTTTCCAACTTCAACTTCTTTTCCATCCATGATGGCAATACCGTATTTTATTTTTAATTTCTCTCGTAATTCTTTTCTTTTAACAGCTAATGCTTTTCTATCTTCTTTTGTCATCATTTCTTTAAGATCTTTTTCTTTATCTACAATTTTGTACGCGTTAGAAAAATCAATATCTTCATATGCAATTTTTTTAAATTTTGAATCTAATGTTTTAGCAAAATCTCCTGTAAAATTTTTTTGAAAGATTTTATCTTGAGCATAAGGGGTATCTTTTTTCTTTGCCCACTGATACACCATTTCTTCTTGATTTAGATCAAGATTGATGGTTTCCCCTTTGATCTTTATCTTAATTCCTTGTATTTCATATTCGGGTGGGAATAAGATTCCATTATGTTGTAGTTTTTTCCATTTCATCATTCTTTCACTTTAAAATTGCGGACTTTGACAAAAACTCTATTGTATCTGTATATAATTTAATCCAAGTTCTATTTTAGGCTGGAAACAACTCTTTACTCATATATTTTTCAAATTCAATGTCTGTTTTAGCTTTTTTTGCTTCCATAAACATCGCAGCATCTGTTCCTACAATGTATCTTGGTAACATTTCATCACTATGAATTGCTTTTATTATAACATCTGCAACTTGTGATGGTGCAGTACCCATCTCAGACATCATTTTAAGACCTGCTAACATATGATCTGTTAGTTTTTTGTATTTTGGATCTGTTTTTGATTCTGGAATTTTCATTGAATCATAAAAATTTGTTTTGATCACTCCTGGTTCTATTAATGTAGTTTTTATTCCAAATTGGTTTAATTCGTATCTTATACATTCACTAAATCCTTCTAATGCAAATTTTGTACTGATATAAGCTGGTGATCCTGGAAGTCCAATTCTTCCAACAATTGAACTAATGTTTACTATAATTCCTGATTTTTGTTTTCTCATAATTGGAGATACTTCTTGAATAATTCTTACAATGCTGAAAAAATTTGTTTCAAATTGTTTTCTAAAATCATTTATTGACACATCTTCTGTACATCCAAATTGACCATATCCTGCATTATTTACTAAAACATCTAATCTTCCATGTTCTGAAGATATTTTTTTAATTGCTAAAACTATGGATTCTTCCTTATCTACATCTAATTCTATAATTTTTATTTTAAGATTTTCTTTTTTTACTGCATATTCTAATTCTGCTGATTTGTTTACGTCTCTCATGCTTGCAAATGTTTGATAGCCGTCTCTTGCCAATGCTAATACCGTTTCTAATCCAATACCTGATGAACTACCAGTTACAAGAGCTACTTTTTCCATAGTTATTCTACTTTTTTCTTATATTTATCCCATTTTGCTTTTTTTATACTAACGGTTTATCTCCTTCTACCGGATCAACTAATACTGTTTTCTCTCCACTGTTGATTCTTTCTAAAATCTCAAGTGCTGAATGTTTATGTAAAAATTCATTATTGTTTCCACATCTATATGAAAATGTACATCGAGGACATCCTGCCTCATTTTTACATGGACATTCTTTTACAATATGCATACTTCTCTCAAGTGCTTTTTCAAATCTATCATACAATGCTTTACTGGCACCACTACCTCCTATGGCCCCATCATAAATGAAAATTAAGCCTGAAGTACCTAATGATATACCTCCTAAATCTTGTGATACTCCTCCAGTAATCATATTGCTACCTTCAATTACGACATGTTCTGTTGCATGATATCCACTAGCTTCTGCATATTCTTCATCTTCTGATTCCTTCATAATTTTTTGTGGTTTTGGAGCATGAAATATAATTCCTTTTGTAATGAAATCATATTCTAACGGGTTATCCAAAATTACTTTTTCCCCTTGTGTTACCTCTTGTCCTAATTCTATGTTTACATAACCATACACTTTTTTCTCAATATGTAATTTACAAAATGCTATTTCCACCCCATTGGCATTTCTTTTTTCAAATACTGTTTCAATTGTTGGCCATTCTTCTGTGAGTGATTTTGTATAATATGGATAATCTTTTGGAATTCTTTCTATCTTTGCATATTTTTTTTCAGGATAATTAAATTCTTTTACTTTGTAACGTGATCCTGCAATAAAATAAATCGCATCTTTATGTAATTCTTCTAATGCAATTGGTAGTATTCTATCCCCTATTTTTTTATTATTTAGAAAAATATCTATTGATTTTCCAATACCTCTTATACTATAATTATTTAGAATTGAATTAATTTTTTCAAAATTTGGAACAATTCTATTGTTGGATATTATCATATTTTCTTTAATGATCTGTTGTTCTATGATGTCTTGATGTTCTTTTAATTCATGTTTAGAAATTGGTTTGTCACATGCCATTGCTAGCACTTGAAACTCTTCTACAAATGGATTTTTTGGATCAATGTATGTTTTCTCAATATCTTCAAAATAATCATCTGGATGATTTTTGTAATATTGAGAAATAGGATCATTTCCTAACGTCAAAAATGCAAATCCTTTTTGACCTTTTCTTGCAGCTCTTCCTATTCTTTGAGTTAACCTGTTTACTGGTATTGTAGATGATATCACACAATCCACATTTCCAATATCTATGCCTAATTCAAGCGTAGGAGTACATGATATGGCTTGTAATTTATCTTCCTTGAATTGTTTTTCTACTGACATTCTATAATTTGCCATTAAACCTGCTCTGTGTACTTTGATGTTAATTTTTTGTTTTTTTGCTTGAATTGCTAAAAGTTCTGCATTCAAATGTGAATTACTAAAAATCATAGTTTTATGATTTTCACTTGTTATTTTTTTTGTTAATTCTACCATTAACTTTCTTTGTGTTCGAAGTGATGGAAATAACATTACAAAATCTGTTTCACCTTTTTTCCCTGTTCCTTTAATTAATTGCATTTTTTCTCCAAATAACAGCTCACAGAATTTCTTTGCATCTTCAAGTGTAGCTGATGCTGCAACAAATTGTAATTTTGTTTTACAAATACGTTTTAGTCTTTTTATGATATAGTGTACATTTGATCCGAAAATCCCTGAATACACATGTGCTTCATCTACTACTAGAATCTTTGTTGAATTTAGTAAAGTTGAAAATTTTGTTTGATGCCATAAATGATAATGTAATACATCAAAATTTGTAACTAAAATTTCTGGTGGATTTTCAATAATTTCTTTTCTTTCTTCTATTTTTGTATCGCCATCAAAAACTTTAACTTTAACATTAATTTTTTCAGTAAATTTTTTAATTTTTGGAAATTGATCTCTTGCTAATGCTTTTGTTGGATATACAAAAATTGCAAATATGTTTCCTTGGTTAGATTCTTTTTTTATTCTTTCTATAACTGGAATTAAAAATGATTCTGTTTTCCCTGATGCTGTGGGTGCTTCAATTATGACGTTCTCTCCAAATACTATTTCTTGAATTGCAATTTCTTGAAATTTATAAAATTGCTTAATTTTTAATTCCTTTAGATAATTTGAAATATTTTCATTTAATCCTAATTTTTCAACTTTACAACCCATTTTAGGCTCAGAATTTTTTAATATTTTATATTCTGAAATAAAGTCTTTTTTTGAAAATAAAATTTCTTCTATCATTTTCTCTGGATTGGTTTTTCCAATCATTTTTTTAATTTCCTTTTCAGACCTAATGATCCCTTCATCTGTTAATCCTTCTACAAGGCCTTTTTCAGAAACTAATCCTTTATCAAATCTTACAAGGAATTCAAGAAATACTTCATCTGGATTTTTTGAAAATTCTAATATGTCTTCAATACTACATTTACTACAAGATACGTGCATTTTTTTGTTAAATGTTTTTTGAATTTCTATCTTTGATTTACATTTTGGACATGAGAATTTCAAGATCTATTTGATAAAAATTACTTGGTGATTTATTGTTTAATTATTTTCTTAACTAATGATTACTTCTTTTAGAAATTATCTCTAAATTATACCATACATGATACCTCTCTTAAATCTGAATGAACGAATTAGATTGGGTTTATTTGTCTCTAATTGGATACTATAATTCGTGAACATTTCGATTATAGTTATTACATTATCTTTGATAACCATTGGAATGTTTTCTTCTCTTAGCTTTGCACAACAATTTGAAGATCTTGATTACACTATTCGTGGTGGAGAAGTTTTGAACTTTGAAATAGATTCTGAGGCTGCATCTCTATTTGTTTCACTTGATGCTAGAGCTAGAGGTGAATTAATCATAACATTACCTAGATATTTAATTGATGCAAAAATTGGTTCTGAAGATATTGACTTTGATGTTTTTGTACGTGGAATGAAACTTGCATCATATGATGAAACTATTACCCAATTCGATAGAACTGTTACAATTCCTTTCAAAAGATCAAACAATGAACTAACTATTGTGGGAACGCATGTTTTTTCACAACCCCCTACTGTACAAAATACTCAAACACAATCTATAGATCAAATTGTACAGTCTGAACTAAACGTGGAGATTCCTGATGGTAAGGCAAAGTTATTGATATTTTCAGACACTGATTGGTCTGGTGCATTTCAATCTTCTAATACTGATTTTACTGAAATAACTGGTCAAAATGATGATGTTGTTCTTTTTGGATGTGATTCTACTTTGGGACGTCAGGGTATTTTTGGTGCAAAAATTTCAAAATTGACTCAGGATGGTTATTTGAAAATTATTGTAATTCAAAATCAAAAAATATTATCTCAAGGATCTACTGATGCAAAATTTGGTGAAGTACTCATTAATGGTAATTGTATATCTACTTCTAGTTCTGTTCCTACAGGTGGCGGTTGTCTAATTGCAAC
>JABGZU010000103.1 GCA_018674605.1 Candidatus Nitrosopumilus sp. | reverse complement strand
TTTCTAAAGATACTGCTCAAGAACTCTTAAATTCACTAAACGAAAAAAAATCTAAAATACTGTAACATCGCCAGGTGCTGGTTCTCTTGTAGTTTGTTTTTCATTTGATTCAAAGAAATCACTATGTTTTGTATTTTGATGTTCTCTTAGTTTTTCAATATCTTCAAAACCTTCATGACACAAGTAGCATTTTGGTTTATGTTCATCTACTAATGGGAGTACCATGATATTTTGTATCTAACTGGTTACTTATTTCTTAAGAGTATAAGGAATATATCCTGATTACTAAGACGAGCAGTATGTTGGAGCAACTTATTGGTGATTCTCAAGCATTGGATCGAGCTCTTGCTGGTGAAGAATTATCTTACAAAGATGGTTTAGAATTAATGAATTATGATAACTTGCATTTACTTGGAGCTGTTGCAGACTCTACACGAAAAAAATTAGTTGGAGATACGGTAACTTTTGCTGCATCATATTACATGAATTATACCAATGTTTGTGCTGCTAGTTGCCAAATGTGTGCTTTTTATCGTAAAGGAGATGAAGATGATGCTTATACGTTAACTCCTAAAGAAATTGAACAACGTGTTGGACTTGCCAAACAAATGGGTGCAACAGAAGTTCACATTGTTGGTGGGTTCCATCCAAAACTTCCTTTAGAATATTATGAAGATATGATGCGGGCTATTAAGACAAGTCATCCTGAATTAAATATTAAAGCACTAACTGCAGCTGAGATTTTTTATTTATCAAAACTTACAAAAATTTCTACTAAAGAAATTTTATCTAGATTAAAAGATGCAGGATTAGATTCCATGCCTGGTGGAGGTGCTGAATTATTCCACCCTGATGTTCGTAGTAAAATTATTAGAGGAAAATGTTCTGGCCAACAATGGCTTGATGTAATTGAAGAAGCTCATAACATGGGAATTAAAAGTAATGTCACAATGTTATATGGCCATATTGAAAAACCAGAACATATCATTGATCATTTGATAAAAATTCGTGAATTACAAAAGAAAACAAATGGGTTTGTCACACTAATTCCTTTAAAATTTAGTTTAGATAATACTGAATTAGAACAACAAGGATTGGTAAACAATGAATGTTCTTCTGTTTATGATTTGAGAATAACTGCGTTATCTAGACTTATGCTTGCAAACACTCTGAATAATATTTCTGTTTATTGGGTTGCATATGGTAAAAAATTAGCTCAAGTTGCACTATCTCATGGTGGTAGTGATTTAGTTGGAACTGCGTTTGGTGAAGAAATTTATCGTGCAGCTGGTAAGCCTACAACTTCATCTGTTGATGAATTAGCTACCATGGTAAAAGAAATTGGACGTGTACCTGCACAAAGAAATACTCATTTTGGAATTTTAAAACAATTTTAACTCATTTGTTTTTTAATTGATTCGACCTTTTCTTCCATTCTAACTTGTTTATCCTTTCTTGAATCTATTTTTATTATAACTTCGACTCTACTTATCCCTAAATTATGAACTGTTGCCATCATATTTTTTGTTGCTTGATTGATGGTATCTATGTCATCTGATTCTAAAACAGTTCCCATAGAATTTATTTCATATCTTAAATTCTCTAAATTTTTAATTGACTCTATTGCTTTTGCAATGTAAAAACTAGCACTAGTAGTTCTAGTTGCCATTGGATATATGCTAACTTCTGCTTGAATCATATTTTTTTTAGACTAATTTGAGATTAAAATGTTTTAGTCATTCTACTTTCTTTTCTACATTTTTTGTTGGTTTACCTTTTTTTCTACGTGCTCCAAAACTAATCAATACCAGTAAAAATCCTAAACCAAATACAATTCCTGCTAATGTATTATAATCTGCATTTTCTTGTTCTGCTATCATTAAATCTATTACTTCTTCTTCTGTCATTCCTGCTTGACCTATTGGAGTTGCAGCATTGATGTTTATTGTAAATACCAATCCTACAATTATCATTGCCATTCCACCCAATAACATTTTTTTATTTACAAGAACCATCTTTGAAATTAATTTATTTTTATCATATATTAGGTAATTCAATTTTTCAATTAATATTGACGTGAGTTTGTCAATACGAAATTTAATAAAAGTTACAAAGTCTTGAGTGTTTTTCTCAAAACAATTTGTTTATGTTATCTGTGATTTTGGAAGCAATCTCTGCAATATACAGGTCTGTCTTCCTTTGGTTGAAATGGTACTTGACAATCATTTCCACAATCTCCGCATTTTGCATCATGCATTTCTCGTGGTCTTTCATCTCTTCTACCGAATCTAGAACCTCTATCATTTCCACCTGATCTTCCACCAAATCTACCACCTTGTCGTGGCTCTGGTTTATGATTTTGGAAACATTCTCTGCAATATACAGGTCTGTCTTGTTTTGGTTGAAATGGTACTTGACAATCATTTCCACAATCTCCGCATTTTGCATCAAACATTTCTCTATCTTCTCTATTGTATGACATATTTTCTAATTTTTTTCAAATTCTTCTGTAATTAAACCATTGTAAAAATATGTCTTTTTTTGAAGATTATTGATCTCTTAATTCTTTGTTGAATGTACTTTCTATACTAATTATCTTACATTGTCATTCCAGGCATTGACATTCCACCATGACCTGAATCAATTGTCTGTTTTGGATTTAGACTTGTATCATGATGACATGGTTTGTTGCATACTGGACAAAATTTTCTATCTAACACAATACACTGACAAATATGATTTTTTACATATGCTTGAGCTGCTTGATTCCATTCTCCAGTACCATTACAATACACACAAACATTTGTGGAACTTGAACCTACTCCTTTACAAAAATCACATACATCTTCAGTCATATCTTTCCTATTCTTTTGAATCAATATATTTCAAGATACGTTGTGTTTCTATTTTTTTTTAAAATAATTTTAGAACATAGTTAAAGGCTTCATAATTCGGCAATATTCATCAATTTTGAGGAAATCAGAGAGAACCCGTTGATATAATCATCAGCAAATTTCTATAATTTTTAAAGTAAATAATTCTTATTCAAATTTCATATACTCTATAGTTTTTTTAGATATATGGAAGAAATTAAGAATGATCATGATAACAATTTAGTTTTATCTGATTTTGTAAATGATTGGATCTTAGAACCAATAATTGATTCTCTAAATAGACAAAACATTATTTTTAGATTAACTACTAAAGGCAATGAATATTTTAAAATTTTAAACAAAAGTCCTGGATATCCATTCAAAAACAATCCTACGTTAAAAATTATGATTAATCAAAAAATTATTACTCCAATAATTAAAAAAGAAGGAGAAATTGGATATACTTTAACATTAATTGGTGAAAAACATTATGATTTTTTAAAAACATGGAAAGCAAAAAATGAAAAAAATTAAATTATTATTTTTTTAAAAATATCTAAAATTATTAAAACAACTACTCTGGTGGTCTTTGAACAAATACATTACAAACAAGTGCATCTGTTTTAGTATCTCTATGTTGAACTTTACATGTAACAAATTTTCCTTTTAGTGCTCTTTCCAAATCTTCTTTGGTTTGTTCTGGACGTTGTCCATCTTCTGAATCTTTAATCAAACCCATGATTATTTTTTCAGTTTTTCCATAATCTCCTTTGTTATCTTTTCTAGTGTGGCTGACAAGTAATCTAAATGCACTTCCTGT
>JABGZU010000013.1 GCA_018674605.1 Candidatus Nitrosopumilus sp. | reverse complement strand
TTTTTTAGCAGGCTTTTCTTTTTGTGCTTTTACCTTTTCTTTCTTTAATTCAAATTCTGGAATTAATTTTTCTTTAATTGCAATTCTAATTCTAATTCCGATTAAACCCATTGCAGTTTTTACATGTGCAATATCTTCATCAACTATTACTTCTGCATGATGTCCTGCTCTTGGCAAAATACCTGCTATGTGTTTTTCAAATGCTGAACGGTCACCTCTAAGTTTTCCTGAAATTGTAATTTGAACGCCCATTGCACCACTTTCCATAATTTGTTTCATTGTCCACATGGTTGCTCTTCTGAATGCTGTTCCTCTTTCTAAATGGGAGGCCATTCTAGTACACATTACACTTGGTGATAAATCTGGTTTTTCAATTTCATTAACTGATATTTGTGGATTTTTTAATCCAAAGTCTTTTTCGAGTCTTTCTGTAAGTTCTCTAATTCCTGAACCTTTTCTTCCTATGACAATTCCAGGTCTTGTAACGTGTAGTGCTACTCTTGTACCTGTAGGTGTTTTTGATATTTCTGCATGAGAAAATCCTGCATCTTTAATTTGTTTTCTCAAATAATCTTTTAACAACATCATGTTGTAATTGTCTCTGATAACATTTTTGACTGCTGACATTTCTAAAGCTCCTGAGCCACCAACTCTACATGTGTTAAAACATTATTTTTTGCAGTTGCTCTGCCCATTGCTCTTGGAGTGAATCTTTTAACAACAACGCCTTTGTGTACTGTTGCGTTTACAATTCTTAATCTATCTAAATCCATTCCTTTGTATTCTGCATTTGATTCTAAATTATCTAATACTTTGATGAATTCTTTTGCAGTTTTTTGTGGATATCTTCCGGACATCATTCCAGGATCTGCTCTGTGTGCTACTTGATTTTTATATCTTCTAAATGCAACAGCTCTTTTTTTGTTAATAACATCTTGTAAGAAATCTCTTGCTTTTTCAATTGTTAGTCCTTTTATTGAAACTGCAACTTCACGAGCATGTTTGTGAGAAATGTCTTTTTCTCTTAATGATGATCTAACGTGTCTAGTTGCATCATAATTTTGGAAAGCATAATCGAATCTACCCATAATAATCACTTTAATGGTACGTACAGACTGGATCTTGATGCACCTACACCTGGTGCTCCATGTTGTACCTTCTTGTTTGTTATGACATATTCTCCCAAATAATGACCAATCATTTCTGTTGTAATGTTGACTGGACGAAATTCTTTTCCTGAAAAAACATTTACTGTAACGCCTACCATGTATGGTAAAATAATTAAATCCCTTAGGTGAGTTTTGATAGGATTTTTTGATTTACCTGCTTTTGAAGATTTTATTTCTTCAATTAATTTTCTTTTTCCATCTGTAATTCCTCTTGTAAGTGATCTTCTTTGTCTTGAATTAAATAATGTAAATAATTTTTCTAAAGATGTATTTTCTAGATCTTCTTTGCTAAGTCCTCTGTATAAAAATTCTTTAACCATTTCTTCTCTCCATTGCTAACATCATTCGAGTTTTACCGTCCATATTAGAGCATTCCTATCTTGGTTGCTAGATCTCTAGCTTTTTCAGTACTTTCAAATTGAACAAATGCTTTTTTACCATAAATTGTTCTTGCAGTGTTTACTTTGATTACTTTTTGTTTGTAAAGTATTTTTACTGCTTCTGCAATGTCTGGTTTCTTTGCAGATAATTCTACGATAAAACAAATTTTATTTTCATTTTCAATCATGGCAAATGTCTTTTCTGTAATGTATGGTTTGACAATTATTTTCATTGCTTGTTCTACATTCATTGTGTTTTCACCATTAATTCTATGTGTGCTGATTTAATTTTTGCAATTTCTTCTATTGCTGATTTTGAATACACTGTTAATCTAATTGGGTGTGAACCTGGAGCCAAATCTAAGACACTCAAATCTTTTACACTTTTAACATCTACACCTGGTAATGCGCCAATTGCTTTTGACATGTTTGAAGAATCTTTAGTTACAAATAATACGCTTGTTCCAACTTTTTTACTTCTTCCTCTAAGTCTTGATTGTCCAGATCGTACTTTTCTTGTTTCTAATCTATTGACATCTTGTGTTAGTTTTAATGAATCTAGTATTTTTGTTACTTCATTTGTTTTAGAAACTGCTTCAATATCATCTGAAATAATGATTGGGAATGTTTCTATTCCTTCAATTTTATGTCCTCTTGCACCTACAAGATCTTTTGAACCTGTAGCTGCAATTGCTGAACATAATGCTAGTTTATTTTCTTTTTTGTTTAATTTTTTGTAAATTACTTTTCCTACTATTGGTGGATGTGCTTGTCTTCCTCCTCTTGTAGATGCTACTTCAGCTCCTTGACCTTGTCTTCCACCGCCACCACCTTGTGCTCTGGCCACACGAGATACACCTTGACCTGTTGGTGGATCATTTGAATCGGCTACAACATCTTGTCCTGCACTTGGATGTCTTCCTTGTGGTTGGAATTTGTGTGATGTAAGGTTAGTGAAAGCTTTGTGAATTAATTCTCTTCTGAATGGTGTGGAGAAAATTATTGGTAATTCTACTTCTCCATCTTTTGTTCCAGTTGTTGTATAAGTTGTAATTTTCATTATATTACTACCTCCAAAATGTTTGGCTTGTTAACCTTAGCTGGTGCATTTCTAATTTGACTTCTCATTTTGATTAATCTTCTATATGTTCCTGGAACAGAACCTTTCAAAATAATAAAATCTCCTTTAACTAAACCAAAGTGTTTGTATCCGCCATCTGGATTAATTTTTAATTTATCGTTATCTGCATTACCCATTACCAGTATTCTTTTATCATATTCTACTCTTTGATGGAAACCTGTTTGTCCTGCTCTTGGAACTGTGTACATGACACTTTGTGGGGAAATAGGACCTAATGAACCAACTTCTCTAACTGTCTTTCTAGATTTGTGTTGTTTCTTTTTTACATTCCATCTTCTCATTACACCTTGCCATCCATGACCTTTTGTAATTGCTGCAACATCTACTGTTGCACCAGTTTCAAAAATTTGATCAATTTTAATTTCTTTTCCTAATGATTCTTTAACATGTTCAAATTGTTTTTTAATATCTCCTCCACTAACCATTGCTTCAAAAACATATGGTTTTTTCATTTCAAGACCTGCTGCTCTTGGAGATACTGCAACTATTGCAAAAATTTCTTTAATATTCTTTAATCTTTTTTCTGCATTATCTAATGCACCTTCTTTATTTTTAAATGTCATTTCTTTTGAAATATATTTTGGAATGTCTTCTGCATACACATCAAACTCTGCATGCATTCCATCATGATCTTTTGAATAACCTCTAATTCCTAAAATTAACACTGGTGGAGTTACTAGTACTGTTCCTAAACTAACTAATTGTTTTCCTGCATTTGGAACTTTTTCACGATCATCAATACTTACTACTTGAACACAACCTGCTTTAAAACCACAGTGTGCTAAAATTTTTGGTTCATCTGTTGCAGATCTACTTGGCCAAGCTCTAATTCTTGCTTCCATAGTTTTTGCGCGAACTCTACGTGAATACGCTAAACTTCCTCTACGTGGTGAATGTCGTTTTCGAGCTCCCATTGTTAAATCGTCTCTTGAATTCCCTCTATTAAACCCTATTAGTTATCGTTAACCAACTAAAATATTTTGGTTAACGATGATTGTTGTAATTGATATTATTTTAGAACATCAGAGATCATATTCCAAATTGTTATTGATCCTATTACTATTCCCATAACTCCAATACCTATTGCAAACAACAAAAAATTTTTTCTTTCTGCCATGTTGTGAATTACTTTGATGCGTTAATTATTGCTAATGTTCCAAGCAGTGCTTCTTCAAGACGTACTGTTTCAGTTGCTTGGTTTGGAAAGAAATTTAGTGATTTAGCATTTTGTACTTTATTCATTCTACCGCCAATAATTTCATGAACTCCTTTTTCAGGAGATCCAAAAACAACCAATAATGATTCATCTGATTTTGTATATTTTTCTAGTTGTTCTTTTGTAACTGTTTTACCT
>JABGZU010000088.1 GCA_018674605.1 Candidatus Nitrosopumilus sp. | reverse complement strand
TAATTATATGAGAAAACATAATTCCCCTGCTGTTTACTATTCTCTAATCTTACTTGCAACCATTGGTATGGTTCTAGTTGCATATTCTACTGATCTTGTAATGTTATTTGTGGCATGGGAGCTTATGAGTATTCCAACATATATTCTGGTTGGATTTATGAAAAAGAATCCAAGCTCAAATGAAGCAGCTTTGAAATATTTCTTGTTTGGTGCATTATCTTCTGCAATCATAGTTTATGGAATTTCACTTTCATACGGATTAACTGGTTCTACAAACATTGGAGAAGTCATTCAAGGTTATTCTGTACTTGACCCTTCGCTGCTTCCACTTGCATTACTTTCAGTTGGATTATTTATTGCCGGATTTGGATTTAAGATGGGATTAATTCCGTTCCATCAGTGGCTTCCTGATACTTATGAGGGTGCACCTGCCCCAATTACTGCTCTACTTGCAGCTGCTACTAAAAAAGCTGGATTTGCTGCAACAATTAGAATTGTAGTTTTAGGAATGGTAGTTTTACACCTTGATTGGACTTTAGCACTTGGTATTATTGCAGTAATGACAATGACTATTGGTAATGTTGCAGCAATTATGCAAAAGAACATTTCCAGAATGTTGGCATACTCTAGTATTGCACATGCAGGTTACATCTTAATTGGACTTGCAGTTGCCCCACACAGTTCACTTGGTTTACAAGGTTCATTGTACCAAATCATGAATCATGCAGTAATGAAAGGTGCTGCTTTTATTGCAATTGCAGGAATTGTTACAACTCTTGCAGTTACTCATATTGATAAATTACAAGGACTTGGAAGAAGAATGCCTATAACTGCTTTAGGTTTGGTAATTGCATTATTTGCATTAGCTGGTATTCCGCCACTTTCTGGATTTTGGAGTAAATTGATGTTATTTGGTAGTGCATTAGATGCAGGTACTGCATTATGGTGGGCACCATGGCTTGCAATTGCAGGTGTACTAAACAGTGCTTTATCGCTTGCTTACTATGGTTGGTTAACTAGAAAAATGTACTTTGAAGGTGAAACTCAAAAGAGAGTTGTTGAGCCAAAATCTGTAATGGCTGTTATGATTTTCTCAACTATTTTCTTAATTGGATTTGGTGTTTATCCAGAACCGTTACTCAAATTTGTAGAGTTTGCAACTCCTGTAATTGGTTTGGGAATCATGCCTTAAACTAATTTGATTGTATTTGTAGATTTTACACTTTTTGTTGTTGATTTAAAAATTATGGACTAAATGAAGTAAATTTAATTAATTTTTCTAAGTTTATTTTTGCATCATTATCTGGAATTTTTCTTAAAAATGATCTTGCTTTCTCTGAATATTCTTTTAACAATTCTTCCATTTTGTTAAACCCTTCTCTTGGATCTACGCTTTTCTTAATCAATAAATTAAATAATTTTTCTTCATTTTTCCAATCTAACAAATCATCTCTAATTTGATATGCAATTCCAAGATTTTTTCCATATCCTGTTAAGGCTTCAATTTGTTCTTCTGTTCCATTTGCAATAATTCCTCCTGTTCTTGCTGCAACTTCAAATGCAGTTGCTGTTTTGTATTCTATTACTTTTAGATAATCATCAAATGTAATATCTCCACTAGCTTCTAATCTTCCTTCGATCATTTCTCCTTCACTCATTAACATTGCAGTTGTTGCCAAATCCTTTGTAATTCTGGCATTATCTAATCTTGATGATATTGCAAGAATTAATCCTAAAACAAAATCTCCTGTTAGAACGCTGGTGTTGTATCCATATTTAACATGAAATGGTTCTTTTTGCCTTCTCATAGTTTCATTATCTATGATATCATCATGAATGATTGATTCCATGTGTAAAAATTCAACAGCACATGATGCCGATAATGTATTCTCATCTATTTTACCAATACTTTCTGCAGATAAATTTAAAATAATTGGTCTAATTCTCTTTCCTCCTTCTAGTGAATATTTTAGTGGTTCAATGAATTCTGATTCTGAATATAATGCAAGTTCTTTATCTAATGCCTGATCAATTTTTTCAATATATTTCCCGTATGTCTCTAGTAGGGGATTAATCTCAATATTTTTTCTGTCCAAGATAATTGATCAAAAACCTTTGTTATTGGTAATTAAATCTTGGTGCTCCAGCCGGGATTTGAACCCGGGATCTTTGCCTTGAAAGGGCAAAATGCTTGACCGGTCTACACCACTGGAACCCATGAAAATTCTTCTTTTAGATCATAAAATCTTTTGTAAACCACAAAGATTTTTGTATTGGACGATTTAGAGATGAATTATGAACCTAATTCAAAGAATTGATGAAATAATTGAAGCAAGAAGTTTGTTAAAACACCCATTTTATGAAATGTGGTCTGATGGTAAATTAACTCAGGAATCTTTAGCAGGATATTCAAAGGAATATTTTCAACTTGTAAAGGCAGTTCCTGAATTCATGACCCCTATCATTGAAAATGCACCTAATTCTGTAATTACTGAATTATCTGAAAATCAACAAGAAGAATCTGATCATATACAACCTTGGATTAGATTTGCTGGGGAACTTGGTATTTCTGAAGATGAATTAACCTCGTATTCTGGATTAAATAAAACCAAAAAAGCAGTATCTGATTTGGCTGAATTAATGAATACTTTTGATGGTGGTGCATGTGCAATGTATGCATTTGAAAAAGAAATTCCAAAAATCAGTCAAACTAAACTTGATGGATTATCTGAATTTTATCAAATAACAAGTGATAATGCAACTGAATACTTTAAACTTCATACTGAGGCTGATGTTAGACATGCAGCATCTTGGAGAAATATTTTAGAGAAATCAAAT
>JABGZU010000014.1 GCA_018674605.1 Candidatus Nitrosopumilus sp. | reverse complement strand
AGTGATTTAGCATTTTGTACTTTATTCATTCTACCGCCAATAATTTCATGAACTCCTTTTTCAGGAGATCCAAAAACAACCAATAATGATTCATCTGATTTTGTATATTTTTCTAGTTGTTCTTTTGTAACTGTTTTACCTTTTCTTGATGTGATGATTACATTCCCTTTCCATTCTGATAATAATGAAAATAAATTAGATCTTTCTTTTACATCATACCCCCAATAGACTTTAGATTCTGGTTTTTCTATTTCTTTAACTGATAACCTTGGATACCCTTCTTTGAATTGAATTGTTATTCTTTTACCTGTTGATGTTTTACCATAAAATTGAATTAGTTGATTAATTCCAACATCTACAAATTTTTTACCCTTTACTGTTACTATGACTCCTTCTCTAATGTCTCCTGCAACTATTTTTTTTGCATTTGTTGGTGTAACGTGACTTGGAATTTTTAATGGTTGTAATACTCCTGCAAATTTTAGATCATTTACTTTTTGAAATAACCTTCTTCTTAGAAATTGTGGTGTTTCTAGATATTTTAAAATCATAGATATGAAATTTCCATCTGAACCATTATTGCCTTCTTGGTACACATAGATTGTTTCTATTTTAAAAATAGCACATGCTCTGGCTAAAACTGAAATTTTTCGTGTTTTATCTATTTTTAATGATTCATCTTGTAATGAAGATGTGGGAATTGCAACAGATATTTTCAATGTAATCTAATCTCACTAGTGTCTATAATTTGTTAATTTTTATCGTGTGGATATTTTTCTTTTGCAGAATTTGCATAACTAGCAATTTGTTCATCTGAAACTAATTCGTATAACCCCCCTTCTGTTTTAATATGTGCCATTCTGATGTGGCCAGTTCCTTCTTTATCTTCACTTGATAGATAAATTCCTGCTGCTGCTAATGTTGATGCTTCTTCTAATGTTAGATCTTCTTTGTATGTTTTTTCTAAAAAGTCTGTTACACTATCTGAACCTGAACCAATTGCTATTGCATCATATGAGATGTATGTTCCACTTGGATCTGTAAGATATAGTTGTGATGTGTTATTTACAACTCCTCCTAAAATTAGAGCAACACCATATGGTCTTACTCCTGCATACTGTGTATATTGTTGACATTGATCAGCTAAATGTTTAGCAATTGTTTCAACCTCTACTGCTTCATCATAAATCATTTTATTACTTTGAGAAAAGAATCTTGCATTATCTACTTGACTTCTTGCATCTGGAATGTATCCTGCTGCTGCAACTCCTACATGATCATCAATTTGAAAAATCTTTTGAGCCGTTTCATTAATTTGTAATTTTCTTGGTTTTTCTTCTACTGCAATGACAATTCCATCTTTGCATTTTACTCCTAATGCAATTGTTCCTCTTCTTACCGTTTCAATTGCATACTCTACTTGGTATAGTCTACCATCTGGTGAAAATACAGTAATTGCTCGATCATAACCTTGTTGTGCAGGAAGCATTTAAAAAAATTCCGTGAAGGATTAATTTAAGTCTAGCCAATCACATCTGCCATGAGATATGAAATTGAATTTTCTGGACATGAGAATATTAGATCAAACCACCAAAAAACAATAGAGATTACAAAAGAATCTCATCTAACGCCTAGAGGTGATTGTATTGTTGGTGTTAATGCAAGTTCCTCTTGTGCAGATTTACCTGATGAATTAAAAAATAAATTAAAAAATTCTGATACTAAAGTTTGTTTTATAATTAGAGTGGGTGCTGATGAATTTACTTTGGAAGGAAAAGGTCATCCTGATTTAGTTCTAAGTCATACTCAAGATATTGTATTAAGAAAAAGTGATTTTACTTGTCCTAGAACATTATCTGTAAAATGTGATAAAGCATCCGATATGGTGCCTAGAAAAATGGTTTCTCAGTTACAAAATCCAAAAACAAAAGGATCATTCATTATCGTTGTTGATTAAAAACTGTCACAACTTTATACTGCTATTTCTAATTATTTTCTTATGGGACTAAAAACAAAGATTTTCATTTTAATTCCATTGGCAACTTTTGCATCTATAATTTTTGGATTTGGAATGTACAATACATTATGTAAAAATGCAAATATTCCTTTAGGATGTTAGCTGATTTTTAATTATTCGTCATCTGTTTCGTTTGCTTTTTCACGTACTTTTTTCATTATACAAAATTTAGCAAGAGTTTTCTTTAAATTCATAATTATAATTTACTTGCATAGTATTTAATTCTAGTTTTTATGCCTAATTCTAATTTATTTTTTTATTATTTTTAATTTTAGGAATTTTTTGGCTTTGAATTTTTAAATTTTGATTGATTGTTTCTAACAAAGTTAGTGTTTTTGGATATTTTGTATTTTCTATTAGATCTTGTTGAATTATTGAAAGGTAATATCTTAATTCTTTAAGAATACGTTTTCTTTTATTTTTTGAAACAGTCTGATTTTTTAAATCTCCTAAATTTGCTGAAATGTCACACAATTTGATTAGTTTTGCATCTATTTCAGATTCTTTTAGTTTTATTCCATATTCTCTTTGCCTTTGTTTTTTTGACAATGTTTTCTTTTTTGTTAATGTTAATGATGAATCATCATCTACATCTATTACAAATTTAATTTTTGTTAATGATAATGTTAATACTGCAATTTTTCTCCCAAATTTTTCAAATAATTCATCAAAACTAGTATCTGTATGTTCTAAAATATCGTGCAACCAGCCTGCGCATAGTACTTCTTCATCACTTATTCCTAAACTTTTGAGCCTACTAACTACATCTTCTAAATGCTTTGAATATGTAACGCCACTTTTTTTTAACTTACCTGAGTGTTTTGATTTTGCAAATAATTCTGCATTTTTTAATAAACTCATTTTTTATCTCTTTTAAAAATAGAAAAAAAATCTAACGCTTCTTTTTTTGAGAGTTTTTTATTTTTAGTTTGACAATAATTTGTCGTAAATGTACATTTTGGACACCCTCCCCATTCTTCTCCTTGCAAAATCCTTTTCTTTTGCTTTTCATCTGTGGGACAATCACATTCATTTACTAAATCAAAACAGGTATCCATAACACTTTCAAAATTATCATAGATTATTTTACTACATCCGTTATAGCCATCAGATGTATTGTCAAACAAATGAATTACCCCATCTTCATAGTACGCATCAATATCATTTGATTCTGACTTTGTTAAAATTTTACTTGCGTTAACTAGAACATGAGTGATTGTATGGATTTTTGAATCTGATGTCATGGGACTTTTTCCATCTGTTTTGATTTTTGCTGTAAACTCTGATGGAATTAAAATACTTGTACAATAATGCTTTGAATTCCAACTAAAATTATTCCATGTTGGTATTGAATCTCCGTTAAACGTTTCAAATTTATCTGCTGAATCGTTATAATTTCCTTTTAGGTACCCTGTGATTATTTTATTCATATCAATTAATCCATAACGCAAAGAAATTTTTTTAGATTTAGAATTAATTTCTTTTTTAATAGAATTTTTTTCAGATATTTGAGTTAGTGATGTTTTCACAATTGGTATTGTTCGTTTTTGTATTTCATTGGATTTTTTCAAATACGCATTTGCTCCATTTTGAGTTTTAACAATTGATTCCACTTGAAAATTTTGTTTGTTAAAATGATAAATTGCATTTTGATGTAATTGATAATACCCTGCAGGCACATCTCTAGTGCCTATTTTTTTAGAATCATAAAAAATTGTAATTTCTCCTGATGCTCCTCTTAAATTAACACTATTTGCAAAATCAAAAAATTTTGATTTATCTGATTCAATTGCAGCATGTTTTTCCATACCTATTGAAACAATGTGTTTTTCTGAAATAATGGAATTGTTTTTATTAATTTCAATAATGTGATTTTGATTTAGATATGCTGGAATGTTACGTGCAAAATAATGGCATGTTGCATCTTCTGGATCAAATACACAAATTGCATATGATTTTTGCCCTTTTCTTCCTGCTCTGCCAATTCTTTGAATAAATGAATCATATTCATTTTTGAATGCAGAAATTACTACATCTACATTACCGATATCAATTCCAAGTTCTAATGTGGGTGTACATGAAAGTATGTCTAATTCTCCTTCTTTCATTTGTGATTCATACAATTTTCTATCTTTTTGATCAAGACCTCCTCGATGAATTTGAATTCTGATTCCATCATTATTTCCCTCTACATTTGATGCTAAAAATTCTGCATCATTGTGTGTATTACTAAATACTAATTGTTTTGAATTATTCTTAAAACATATTGATGATATCATTTCCATTGTAGTTCTTTGTCCAAATTTTCTTGGCATGATAAAAAATTGATGCATGTTTTGTTTTCTTCTAAACTTACTATTGATATGCGAAAATGATTTTTCTGGTAGATCAAACATGTTTGAAAAAAACTCTTTGGAATTATCTAATGTTGCAGACGAACCTATTACTTGAAATTTTTTCATATAATTCTTCATTCGTTTTAAAACATAGTATACGTTGGAACCATGAAAACTTGTATAGGAATGTGCTTCATCCATTACTATTATTTTTGCATTTTTAAATAATTGATTCCATTTTTTATCTTGTAAAATTAAATGATAATTGATAAAATCAAAATTTGTTGCAAGAATGATTGCTTTTTTGTTTGATTCTAAAATTATATTGTCTTTGTATTTGGAACTTTGTCCTCCATGAATAGAATATGCTGTAACAATTTCTTCTAATTTACATTTTTCAATTAAATTTGAAATTTTTGATATTTGATCATCAATTAATGCATTTAATGGATAAATTAACAACACAAAAACTCCATTAGTTGGATTTTCAAACATTTTTTGTAAAATGGGTATTGTAAATGCCTCTGTTTTTCCTGAACCTGTTGGAGCTGAAATTATTGAATTATTTCCTTTTAAAATTGATCTAATTGATTCTTCTTGAAATGGTAAATCTCCTGTAAATCCATATTTTTTTAACCCTTCAATAATATTTTCTGATAAAACATCTTTTAGGTTTTCTATCGGAATTTTTTCAGGTTCTAATGCCATTAACTTTTCATAATGAATTATTGCCAATGTTTGATTTTTGTGACCATTAACTAATTCTCGAATTATCGTGTCGTTATCCATTTCTAATTTTGGAATTTTTTCAATATCAAACAGAATACTTTCTGGAATTACTATTTTTGATTCTACTGTGCTTATTTGTGGTGTTTTCTTTTTCACTATATTTTTTATTTCATCTGGAAAATACGTGCCTGAACTTTCTGGTCCATTACAACTATGTGGTTCATCTGTTCTTGCATCTAGTGGAATAAATTTTCCATTAACTGACTTGAACTCTTCATCCCAATAAATCTCGGATCCACATCCTTTTGAACACTGTTTTGTTCTTCCTGAATAATTCATTCCGTAAGTTGGTTTTTTTGGTGTTATTTTTTCGGGATTACATTTAGGACATACCCATGGAGCACCTACATCTTTATGATTTTGTGAAAGTTTTGTATCACAATTACTACAGAACTTCATCTGTTTTGGTTTAATTTTTTTTTCTCATAAAAGGATTTTTTAATAAATTGGAATTATTGTTAATTGATTACGAGCTATTGGTTTGTATGAATTAAAAAGACAATATTATCTTCAGTATCACTATTATCAAATTATGAAAAGTCAAAAAGAATTAAGATCATTAAAAATTGAATTGATAAAATCTATGAATGGATCAAATAACCCCTATTTTGGATTATCTTTGGAAACTTTAGTTGATGATCGTTAATTTTACACATAAAATAATATAAAAATACCTGTCAACTTTATCTAATTATTTTTATTTCATACCTTGTTTTGTTGTTATTATTTTTTGGATGCAAAAATGCTTAACTAAATAAGTTTAAAAAATATCTACAATGATCATGATTCAAACTGATGATGATTTTAAATTAATTTTAAAAACATTTGAAAATAATCAAAAAATAATATTAACTGAAATCAAAAAGTTACCTTATAGAATTAGAACTGAATCTCGGACAAGGTCTAGAGCAGGTTCTTACAAATTAACTCCACGTGTAAAGGATTTGTTTAAACTTATTCAGACCGAAATTGATAGAGCAATTACCCTTTTATCAAAATTAAATGATCAAGAATCATTAAAATTAATTTCTCATATAACTACAACCAAAAGATCACAATTAATCTTAACAATGATGGATACTATATTCACAGCATTAGATAAATTTGATGATCAAGAAATAATTTTAGAGTATTTTCATATATCTACTCAAAAATTATCTGAATTTATTCTTGAAGAAGATTAGAGAAATTATTAAACTATGATGTTTTATGAATTTCATGACAAAATTTAGTATTGAACTTTCGATTTCAAATAAACCTACAGATCTTGAATTAAAGAAATTAAAAGAATATTTTAAAGAAATGCCTGTCAACGAAATTATTTCTGGACTTAAATTTGCAAAAAGTAGATGGACTGCAAAAGATGCGGGAGTTTTAAAAGTTGGTCGTAAAAGTATTGTTCAAAAAGAAGTTCATTCTGTTACCACTGAACAAGCTCAATGGCGATTAAAAAATTGGAAAATGATGATCTCTAATTATAGACGACGAGGATATAGTTACCCTACAATTTCTAGAATCAAAAAAATTTTAATCCAAAAGAGTAAGAAAAAATCAAAGTAATTTAGAACTATTGTCTAATTTCTAAATAAAAATATCTGATTTTCTTTCAGTTACTTGTTGTTTTAGTTCAGATGGAACCTCTGGAATTGATGATTTTGTTTGTCCAGCAATTACACTGTGTGCTTCTTCTAAAATTGCAAGTGTATCTTCATTTGTTT
>JABGZU010000059.1 GCA_018674605.1 Candidatus Nitrosopumilus sp. | reverse complement strand
GTGTCCCTACTTTGATTGATGGTGCTCAAGCCGTACCTCACATGAAAGTTGATCTTGAAACTTTAGGTTGTGATTTCTTTGCATTTTCTGGACATAAAATGTTGGCACCTACTGGAATTGGTGTTTTATGGGTTAGAAAATCTGTATTGCAAACAATGAATCCATTTCATGGTGGTGGTGATATGATTAGAGAAGTTCACAAGTATGAAACTACTTGGAATGATTTACCTTACAAATTTGAAGCAGGAACTCCAAACATTGCAGATGTAATTGGATTTGGAGCTGCAATTGACTATCTCTCAAAAATTGGAATGGATAATGTGCGACAACATGAAATTGAATTAACAAAATATGCTATGGAAGAATTTTCAAAAGTTAAAGGACTTCAAATCTATGGTACTAAAGATATTACAAAACGTGGTGGTGTAATTTCATTTAATTTTGCAGATGTACATCCTCATGATGTTGCTCAAATTATTGATGAAGAGGGAATTGCACTTCGTTCTGGACATCACTGTGCTCAAGTTTTAATGGAACGACTAGATGTTGCTGCAACTTCTAGAGCTAGTTTCTATATTTATAATACAAAAGCAGATGTTGATGCTCTTATCAACTCATTAAATACTGTAGCAAAGGTGTTTAAGTTATGAGTAGTGGTGCTGATATCTATCATGAAATGATAGTTGATTATTCAAGAAATCCTATCAATTATGGGGAAATTGAAAACCATGATGTTACATTTCATGATTCTAATCCATTATGTGGTGATAGTATAGATATTGATATGAAAATTGATGATCAAAAAGTTACTGATATCAAATTTCATGGAAAAGGCTGTGCAATTTGTATGGCGTGCACTTCTGTCTTAACTGAAATAACTAAGGGAAAATCTCTTGATGATGTTAGGAAAATTGAAAAAAATGATGTTTTAGGCGAATTAGGTCTTGAGCATTTACAAGCTGTCAGAATAAAATGTGCTTTACTTTCTCTAAAAGTCCTTAAATCTGCATTGTATACCTATCTTGGTTCTAATCTTGATGATTCTGCCGGTATAGATAACCTAAAAGCAGAGGCTGAGAATCTGTATTAGCATGAGTGATTTTGTTCCTTTAATCCCAATTTCATTACAAATCCGAAAAATAATTTTTGAAAAATTTAATGATGTTGATACAAAATTTACAAATGATGATATCTTTGAAATTCTTAAATCTGAAAATGATGTAGATCCTTCTTGGATAATTGATGACACTGAATCTTTATTCAATGATCTTTGTGATTCTGGTCTTGTGAGAAATATTGCTCAAAATTTTACTACTATTTTTTTAAAATTATTTGATCCTATTGAAAAATTTCACTGTGATTCTTGTAATCATGATGTTTATCTTGGAACTTCTGAAGAAAGAATTTGTCCAAACCCTTCTTGTAAGTCTTCTATTTAGATCTGTATTTTGTTGCAGCATTTTCTAATGCTTTCATCATTGGTAGTTTTTCTCCAGTTAGGTATAGTACCAATGCTCCTCCTGCCGTACTAATATGGTTGATTTTATCTGCCAATCCTTGTTGTTTTAATGCCGTTGTTAAATGACCTCCACTTACAATTGTTGTTGCCATTGAATTTGCAACTGAATTAAGCATTTGTGTTGTTCCATATTTGAAATTCTCTTTTTCAAAAAATCCTGCAGGACCACTAATGAATACCGTTCCAGCACCTGAAATTAATTTTGAATAATATTCTACTGTTTTAGGTCCTAAATCAAAAATTTTATCACCTTTACCAATTTCTCTAACATCCATCTCTATTCTTTCACCATCTTTGTCAATTGCAATGTCTACTGGAGTTGCAAACACATCTGGATAATCTCCTATCAATGAATGTGCTTTTGCAACAACTTCATCTTCTCTTTTAATTCCTAAAGGTGATTTAATTCGTGCTTGAGCTCGCATGAACACATTTCCAATTAACCCTGTTAGTAAAACATGATCTGCACGTCCATTTTGAATCAGTAATTTGATAGCTTCTAGTCTATCTGGTACTTTGGATCCTCCTAAAATAATTACATGCGGTGCTTTTGCAACAGTCATTATTTCATCCAAGTTTCTTACTTCTCTTTCAACAATTCTTCCTGCACATGCTGGTAATACTTGTGCAAATCCTACTATGGATGGATGTGATCTATGTGCACTTGGAAATGAATCTAATACACAAAGATCAAATAATTTTGATAATCTTGAAACCATTATTGTCTTTGCCGCATTTTCTGGAGAAAATTCATAATTTTCTTCAGCACATAATCTTAGATTATCTAAAAGTAATATTTCTCCATCTTCTAAATTTTTGATTGCATTTTGGGCAGCTTCTCCAATGGTATCTTCTACATATTTTATTTTTTGACCCATTAACTTTTCAAGAACTTTTGCATGTTTGCTCATTCCAGTATATTCGTTATTTCCCACCCTTCCTTGATGTGATGCTATCACTACTTTGGAATCTTTTAATGATTTGAGGGTTTCAATTGCTTCTTCAATCCGCTTAGTCCCTAAAATTTCATTAGTTTCTGGATCTATTGGACAATTCATGTCCATTCTTACAAAAACTGTTTTGCCTTTTAACTCAAAGTCATCTAATGTGAGTACCTTCACGCCTATTCTATTATGCACTTGGTTAAAATCTTTGAGCCGATCATAATTATTTTTATGAATTTTGTTTGTATTGTGTGATTTGTGTTTTCAAAAGTTATGTATTAATAAAAATCAAAAAATGTATACTTGAGGTTAATTAATTGCAAAACTGGCTCTTTGATATTCGGTCTCGTTCTTTTGTCTTACTGACTGCTCTATTTCTTATTTTGACTGCTCTTGTATTTTCTGAAGTAACTGATGATTTTGATCAAAGTGTAATTTTGTATTTTTCAGAAAATATTGGAAATCCTACTTTGGACATTGTTATGCAATATGTTACTGAAAGTGGAGATGTTTTCAATATGATGATATTTGCAATTATAGTATTATTGATTCCAAAAACCCGTAGGGTTGGAATCACTCTTTTAATTTTAATTGTAATTTCTACTCTTCTCACAGGATACATCAAATGTGGTGTTGATAGGGAGCGACCTGATTTTGAATACTTTGGCGTTGAATTTCCTGTAGAAATTAGCCGTGATACCTTTGCATTGTTTTGTGAAGGTAGTTTTGATGCTTCATATCCTTCTGGACATGCAGCCAGATCAATGATATTTGCAATTATCTTAGGTTATGCATTGTCAGAAAGATTCCCGCGTGGTGCATATTTGATATTTGTATATCCTGCAATGATATCTATTAGCAGATTGTATGTTTTACAACATTTTCCAATGGATGTAATCGGTGGAACTATCATTGGAATTATGCTTGCTGGTGTGATGGCTAATAGAACAAAATTATATCAAATTTTTGATAAATCAAAAACCTAATTCTGTAAGGGCTGAATTATCTATCAAAACTATTGCAAAGTGTTCATCATCGTGATGATATGTCCAATATTTGACATCTCTAGTTTCGTTTTTTTGTCGAAGGCCTTTTGTCACCCCTGTTGTAACTGTATACCCAATTCTTTTTGCAATTTTTGTTTCTTTTGGCATTAAAACTTTGAAACCTTCTTTCTTGTTTTTAAATCCTAATTCTACCATGTCATCAACTGCTTGTACTGCATCATTTTCATTTTTTAGATCATATATTTTTGAAATGGGTAAATTTTTTGGATGAAATTCCATGATTTTTATGAAATATCATCACTAATATTTTTTAAAAAAACAATTTTACAGATCAATATTGGTTAATTTTCTTAACCGAAAAGTCAAATCCTGATCATATTAACAACTTAATCGACTCTTTTATTTTAGAACAGTATTGTCATCCTTAGAAAAAACAGTAATTGAATTACGCCAAAAAAAGAAAGAAGCAATCGAATTAAAACAAAATTCTGAAAATGAACTTAAACAACTTCAGTCTACTGAAAAACGTTCTACAACCGGATTACGAACAATTGATAAAAAAATTGAATCTGAGAAAGAAGACGTTTCAGATGTTTCAGACACTCTTAATAGAAAAAATTCTCAATTAGAGAGTATTCAAAGATTGATATCTGCTGCTGAAGAACGAGTAAATAATGAAAAGGAAGTCATTGAACAAATTAAACAGGAAATTGAATTTGCTGAAACTCCTGAAGAAAAACAAAATGCTGAGGCTAGATTACGCTCATTAGATGATCATGTTCAAGAATTAATTTCTGAAATTAAAAGTAGACAAAAAACCTTGAAAAAAACAACAGATGAAGTTTCTACATTTGATGATATTAAATCAAAAATTACAACACAAATTAAAAAACAAATTAAAACAAAGCCTTCACTTCGCAGCACAATAAGTACTAGTCATCAAACTGCTGCAAAAGTTGTAAAAGAACTTGAAAGACGAACTAAAGCTGAAGAGCGAATTACAAAAACCCTTGATCTTGCATCATCAAAATTAAAAGAATATCTTGCAAAGAAAGCAGCAGCAGCAAAGAAAGCAGCAGCAGCAAAGAAAGCAGCAGCAGCAAAGAAAGCAGCAGCAGCAAAGAAAGCAGCAGCAGCAAAGAAAGCAGCAGCAGCAAAGAAAGCAG
>JABGZU010000025.1 GCA_018674605.1 Candidatus Nitrosopumilus sp. | reverse complement strand
TTCATCTACAATAAGTTCTGCAATAGATTTTGAATTAAGAAAGTGTTGTCCCAATAATTTACGCTTTATCATCTCTTTACAAAGAGATTCATTCTACTTTCACCAGAAATTTCATCCATAATTCGTTCAGAAATATGTTTTACTGGATCTTTGAATCCAACTCTCTCTTGTAAATCCACATAACTTTCAAATTTTTGGTTTTCTCGTTCTTCCAACATTATTTTCATGTATGTTTTTCCAATTCCAGGAATTAATTCAAGTGCATGTATTCTTGGAGTTAATGGTTGTGCATTGTTAAGATATTCTACGAATTTTTTTTCATTGATTGTTACAATATTTTCTATAACAGTAAGTAATTCACTTTGAGCAGATGATGAGATACGACTATACTCCATCTTTCCCAATACAGATGAAACTTTTGTTCTTCCTTCTTTACCAATGTAAATTTTTTCTCCAATTTCAAAAGTAGAATTTGGAACACCAAGAATCTCTAAAAGAGTTAAACGATCTTCACCAATTCCAGTGACAATTATACCATCTCTCCCTCTAACAGTAGTAGATTTTCCTCTAGAGTTAAAATCTAAAACATATGCATATTCTTCATATTTGTGAGAATGCGATTGTGCACGATACAAAATTTATTGCTCCAGAATAATTAAGAATGGGACTGGATTATTTTGAGTATTTTTTCCAGAGTTTCAGCAAGAATTAATTTTTTCCAACCAAATGTAAAAGAACGTAATTCAGCCATACTTGTTGGTCTGATATTAACAATTTCAACAGCTTCGTCTTCTGTTAATTCACAATCTTTGATAAGTTGTTTTTTCATATCTTTTGCAGCTTTAGCATCAATTGTTATAAATTTTGAAACATAATCATATGTCCAACGTTGAATTTGATCCATTTCCTCAACATCAACTTTACCTAAAATTTCTTTTACCTCAGAAAGAGAAATTGATTGTTTTTTTTGTACTTCTTCCATAATTATACACCGAATGGTTTTATGTGATCTAATCTAGTGATTAATGTTTTTGGTTTATCACCTAATTTTACACTGAGTGTAATAGCACGTCTACCAACATTTGTGATAACACCTACTTTACCGTGATATCTTCTGTGTGGTAATCCTTTGTGCTGTCTAGGATCAATGATGACAAGTGCTTGTTGACCTTCTTGGTATTCACGTAACAAAAATGATACTCCTCTAGGAGATTTCTTTGTCATTACAGATCTAGATTTATGCTTAAATCCATGTGAACGACCATGAGACTTCTTAGTTGCCATGAGTGTAAAACCTTCGAAAGCCCTATTTTAACACTTAGGACATGTTTGTAGAAAATTAACCAAGAATATCAGTTCGAAGTTGTCCACATGCAGCTGAAATCTCAGTACCTTTTTCAATTCGAATAGTACAATTCACACCCGCATCAAATAGAATTCTTTCAAACTCATGAACCCGATTATTAGATGGTCGCTTAAAATCACCAGCAGTGGGATTAATAGGAATTAAATTAACATGAGAACCATTACCACGCAAAAGTTTAGCTAAATCATGTGCAATTTCAGAGGAATCATTAATTCCATCCATTAAAGCATATTCAAATGTCACACGTCGTCCAGTTTTCTTAAAATAATTATATCCAGATTCAATAATTTCATCTACAGAATTAAGAGTTGCAGTAGGAACTAGTTTTTTACGTAATGTGTTATTTGGAGCATGTAAAGAGATTGCCAATCCTATCTGTAAATTTTCTTCAGCTAATTTTTCTATTCCAGATTTAATTCCAATTGTAGAGATAGTAATGTGTCGTTGACCCATTCCAAATCCTTTAGGATGTGTTAAAATTTTTACAGCTCTAATCATTTCATCATAATTTGCCATAGGCTCACCCATTCCCATGAAAACCAAATTAGTTACATGTTCTCCCCTTTGTTGCAAAATTTCTTCAAAATGAATTACTTGAGATACAATATGCTCTGCTTTTAGATTTGTTTCAAAACCCATTTGTCCAGTTGCACAAAATACACATCCCATAGCACATCCAATCTGAGTCGAAACACAAATTGTTGATCTTGGATGACCACCTATTTTAGATGAAGCATACTGCATCAAAACAGTTTCAACGGAATGGTCATTACTTAAGTTAAGTAATAATTTAGTGGTATCACCATCTTCACTCACAACACGATGAGTTTCTTTTGCAGAGCCTATAGTATAACCAGACTCAGTTAATTCTGTAATCAATTTTTTTGGTAATTGTTTGATGTCAGAAATATTTTTAGGAAATTTATAGTATAAAGGAAGTAAGATTTGATCTGCCCTATATCTAGGATAACCCATATCAATTATTAGTTGTTCCAGTTCTTCAGGAAAAAATCGATAAAGATCAGTCATGATATAATATCAAATTTTGAAATGATATTAGAATTTAATGAATATGAATAAAAGAAAATAAAAGAAAAAGAAGAAGTTATTCTTCTAACGGTTAGAAATCATCAGATGTAATATCTGCACCGTGATCTTCTATAATATCGACTTCAGGTTCTACTGTAGCCTCGACTTTAGTCTCTACTTCAGGTTCTACTGTAGCCTCGACTTTAGTCTCTACTTCAGGTTCTACTGTAGCCTCGACTTCAGATTCTTTGACTTTTTTAGTTGCTTTTTTGGTAGTTGCTTTTTTGGTAGTCTTTTTTGTTTTTTTCTCTGCTTCTTCAGGATCAATAACACCTGCTTCACCTAAAGCAAAGATTACTTCCTGCTCAGGATGATGAGGACTATCAACCATTCTAGCAATTCGTTTCTTACCGGATTTCTTAAAGTAAATTCGGTATGTACTTGTATGTGCAACTACATTTCCACCAATAGGTCTAGTTGGATCCCCAAAGAAGACATCAGGGGAAGCCATGACTTGATTGGTTGCAATTGCAGCACAATCATAAGTTTCTGCAATTCGAACCAACAAATGAACAAAATGATTTAGTTTTTGTTGTCTAACAGATAATGTACCTCTTCCAAGATATTCAGCACGGAACAAACCAACTGCAGAATCTGCAACAATTAATTTAACATTGTGTTCTTCAATAATAGCACCAGCTTCTTCAAGAATCAATGTTTGGTGTGCACTGTTGTATGCACGTGCAACAATAATGTTATCTAGAATTTTTTCTGGATCCATTTCATGAGCTTGAGCAATTTGAATAATTCTTTCAGGTCTGAAAGTATTTTCAGTATCAATATACAAAACACCACCTTCAAGTCCACCTTCTTCTTTACTTTTTTGAACCATCACAGACATGGTATGAGCAAATTGTGTTTTACCACAACCAAATTCTCCATAAACTTCAGTTAATGCTTTAGTTTCAATACCACCATCAAATAATGTATCAAGACAATTAGTGCCAGTGGTAATTTTACCAATACTTTGTCGAGTTTTATAAAGTTCACTTGCACTAATGAAATCTTTAGCAATCAATCCACCTTCAACCAAATGTTTTCGAGCTTTATTGACAATTTTTTCAGCTGTATCCTTTTCCATTCCAGTTATTTCTGAAATATCAACAGGACCTCTAACGATGAGGTCCATGACGTTATGTACACCTGCATCGGATAATTTTCTTGTAGTTACAGGACCTACGCCCTCTAAACTATCTAATCTTAAATCTTCAACCATACCGTATAGTACGGTACCAGTACTTTATAAGAGTATTGTTTAATAAAAAGATCGATAAAATATGAAAATAA
>JABGZU010000015.1 GCA_018674605.1 Candidatus Nitrosopumilus sp. | reverse complement strand
CAAGTAAACAAAGAACCTAATTTATCAAAAGAACAGAAAATTTTATTCAAAGAAAAATTAACAAAATTGAAAAACGCATGGATGGAAACGAGTGTATTTGGAGTGCCTCTTTCTTCACAATTAACTATGTCTGGATTAAAAGAATTATTTCCAAAATCTGCAGTTTAGACTATATGTTGAATTATGTTCAATACATTAAATTTTAATGGATCTTTAAAAATATCAAATAACTTGTGAATCTTTTAATCAATGAGAAATTTTTGAAAATTAAATTTAGTTTTACTGATAAGTTATTTGATGATAGAATTAGTTTTGGAATAAAGTACTTACTGAAATTATACAGATGTATTCAGTGTAATGAAAACAAAATTAACAATAATTATTAAAACAAGGGTTTATTCTAATCGTGCTTAATTCCCCACTTTATTTCTATAAAATAACTAATATTTATTAAAAGACAGTGGGTACTAAAAGTATGGTATCCATAGTGATCAGAGAGAAAAATGGCAAAAAATACCTCTATTTGAAACACTCCACCGGAAACAGACAAAAAGAAAAATATTTGGGATTAGTAATTCCTAAAAATATTGATGATGTCAAAAAGAAATTTTTGGAAGAATTTTATGATGAAGAATGGAATGAGAAAATAAAAATAATATCTGTGAATTATAAAAAAGAGTCAAAGAAAAAACCAGCATCCATCAAACTAAAAGAATTTGAAACTTTTGGAATTTCATTTACATACAACACACAAAGAATTGAAGGTTCCAATCTTACCGAATCAGATACCAAGGATTTACTAATACATGGAGTCACTCCTGCAAAAAAATCACAAATTGATGTTATGGAGACAAAAAAACACTATGACTTGTTTATGAAATTGGTTACATCAAAAAAACAATTCATTACAAAAAAAATAATGTTATCATGGCACAAAGAAATTTTTGATCAGACAAAAATTGGTGAAGCAGGCAATATCAGATCATATAATGTGGGAATTAGTACCAATGATAAAATAGAATTTGTAGCAGTACCTGAAATTTCAAAAAATCTCCAAGAATTTTTTTCTTGGTTAAAAAAAGATAATAAAATAAATTATGTTAAGCTAGCGGCTCTTGCACATTACAAATTTGTTTCAATTCATCCATTTGGTGATGGAAATGGTAGGATTTCCAGATTGATAATGAACTACATTCTATGGTATTATGACTGTCCATTGTTATTAATTAAAAATAGTGAGAAAAGGGCATACTTCAAATCTCTTGAGAAATCACAGTTGAAAAAAGATGAAATTCATTTTTTGAAATGGTTTATGAAATATTATATCAAAGCAAACAAGCAATATTTCTAAAACAATACAAAAAACTAGACTCACAAACAAAAAACCGTATCAATATCACACTAACTGAATTATCAAATTCTGAAAATCTCTCTGAGTTTGGAGTGTGCAAGCCAAGTATGAGGGGTATTTGGACATAATGTTGAAAAATATCAAATATTTTTAGAATTTAATTTACAGAAATGATTCCATTATTTACCAAATATTCAATCCCTGAAACAAAAGAATCATCATCAATAGTACCATCTGCCCACCATCCAGCGTTATTTTTAATCCAAGATGGGATTTCATCTGAAGTTGATTCTACAAAATTAGAAGAGATATGAAGAATATTTTCTTTAATTAAATATTCAATCCCTGAAACAAAAGAATCATCATCAATAGTACCATCTGCCCACCATCCAGCGTTATTTTTAATCCAAGATGGAATTTTTGGTACTTGTGGTATGACACTATCTTGGAGTAATGGATTTTTTTCAACCTCTACTTCAATAATGGCATATCCACCTTGGGTATTATCCACCTGTTGTTCGGGCCCTAAACCATGCACAAATATTGCATATCTGATTAATCCTGCTCCATGCTCTAAGGATAATCGGTGTTCTACTTGGCCAAACTCATGGTACAGTTTCTCTTTACCTATACTTTCAGCATAAGAGTATAGTTTATTGTTATTTTCATCCACTACCCAAATATCATAATTGACTTGATCTAATATTTCGGTGTCATTGTATTTACTATAGAAATTAATTTTCCAATCAATTTCACATCCTTCAACTGGAGATGTTGGAGAATAATTGTATTGAATTATCATAGAATACGTGTTTGTAGGTATTCTCTTACTGGTGTAATCAAAAAATTCTTTTTCACACTTTAGTAATTCTGATTTTTGAACTGTTTCCTTAATGT
>JABGZU010000016.1 GCA_018674605.1 Candidatus Nitrosopumilus sp. | reverse complement strand
TTTTGATCAAAACCCATAGCCATTTCACCACGTTGCATCATACCTTGGTGCATAGTCATATCAGAAGACCCCATCATTTTGTCATGACCAGTCTCATTATTCATCCCATGATTAGATTTTAAGAAATGTTCAGAAATATCCATATTCTCCATCTTTGTAATTTTAGCAGTTAACTTTTCTAGAAATTCTTGTTGTTTAACATCATCCATAGATTGCCACATTTGAGACATTTGGGATTGGTGTTGTGCGTGAATATCATCCATTTTTTCAAAAATTCTATCTAATTCAGATGTTTCAGAGTACACATCCCATGCTTTAATGCCTCCCTCAAGAACCTGAAAATCTATTTCATTTTGGGCAAGGGCATATGTTGCAATTGTTGCTCTATTTCCAGAACCACAGATCACAATTACGGGTTTATCAGTTGGAATATCATCCATCCCATTTACTTCAAAAATTTCAGATAATGGAATGTTTACACTTGATTCGATTTTTGTAACTTCAAGTTCTGAAGGTTCACGAACATCAAGAAGGTAAATATCTTCATTTTGGGAAATTAGTGATGTTAATTTTTCAGAATTAATAATTTTAGCACTAGTTGTAATTTCTAGTTCTTTATCCCAACTACTCAAACCACTTTTTAAAAAGTATGTTTCAATTCCTTCATCAGACATTGACTTTGCAATATATTTTGCATGAACTCCATCATTGTCAACTAGAACTAATTTTTTATCAAAAGTAAAGTCAGGTAATTTTTTCTGAATAGTACTAATTCTCTTATCAAGTGTATCCCCATACAAATAGTCAATAGATGAACCAGGAATGTGACCTTTAGAATATTCAGATTCGTTTCTAATATCAATAACATAAATTTCATTTTTTTGTAATTTCTCATATACAGTATCTGCATCATATGCATAAGGATTATCCAAGGTTTGAGCATCTTGATTCATAGAAGTACCAATTAAAATTCCAGCAAACACAGATACAGTAATTGCAATTCCAAGTATTACAAACTGTTGAGATAACATTAATTCAAAATCAAGATAATTTGAATATAACATTTGGGATTAGGATGATGGGATCGATTACAATTAATTGCAAACTAATCTTTTTAATCATACATCAGATACATTATGAAAAAATCAAAATAATATTCCATATGTTCTACATTATCACTACATAAAATAGAACAATTCTAGGCACAAATTATTATTTTATTGCAAATTCCAAAATCAGTTTGATTTTCATCTAACTTCTTGTTCTTTTTTTAATAGTTGCAATTTTCTTTGATGACCTAGACTCTTTTGCTTTGGAAGTTGATTTGGAAACCTTACCTTCAGTTTTCATACTTTTTCCACTACGTCTAGCTGAACGTGATTGTTCTGCTCTTGTTTTTTGCTCTTTCTTTGCCTTTTCTTTTTCTTTATCAGTTAATTTTGCTCGAACCATACAGACATTTTAGAACATCATTTAGTTAAAGATTTCTTTAAAAATCATATCTAATCAAATTAGTAAATCAATTTTAGAAACACATTTTTTGTGATACCAATGTTCATTTCTAATTCTAGGATCTAATCGAATTTCTTTTTTACATAAAGTACAATGAATAACCATAGGATACAACACCACTACAACATATCAGTTTAAGAGAGAATGGTTATTGTATGATTATTTAAAATATTTTAGAAATAATTTTTAGATTAAATCAACTTGGGATATTGATAGATCTCATGGCTACACATTGCTTGTTTCCCTTACTCCAACATTTACAAGAACAAGAAACAGCTTTTCCACTTTCCAAGTCTTTAATGACTTTATGAAAAAATCCCTTTCTAATTTTTGATTCAATTGTTATTGTTTCACATTTATCCAATTCTTTATCAATTTAAAAAAAGAACATCCCACTACATAAACAAAACTTGTGTTAAATTATTAGACACATGTAATTCTATTTTCTAAATGATTATTGCATCCATTGAATAAAAGTACCCACTATTTTTTACTATAAATTAAAGAAATGATCCTATTGCTGTAACTAATGTTTATTGTTAAAATTATAGCATTCTATATGATTGGATATAGTACAATAACAGGCATGAATGTAATGTTGATTTCATATTTTCCCACAGAATTTACTAAAATAATTGTTATAACAATTTCAGTTGCTTCAATGAGTATTGGTACATTCATTTTTTGGCATTACAAATTACATAAGAGGTTAAATCAACCCATAGAATGATGTGGAATAAATTTAAAAAAATAAAATTCCGGTGGAAATTTCTAATTTGGGTAACTGTGTCAATAGTGGTTTTTGTAGGAATCTATTTGGATTGTGGTTCTTTGTTAAAAGTTGAATGTCATCAAGTAATTCTAAACAGATAACAGATATGTAATTAAATCAAAACAGAGTCATCAATATGAATAAAAAATTAATCGTAATTGTTTGGAGTTGTATTGGATTTGGGGTTTTAGAGGCATTATTAATTACAGGGAATTTACAAATACCAAAATTTTAAAAAATATAGAATCTAAAATTTTTGAATAATTTTGTTACATCAATGAAACATTAAGGTATACTAAATTCAATACACATTGGTTGTTCATACTCAAAACAAGCCATCTTTGTACATCCCATAATTTCAGGATTCTCTAAATTTATCATACATGTGTTACATCCATCAAACCATACAGTACAGTTTTCAGGAATTTCACTTTGAGATGGTAGATCATAAGACTCATCTTTAGAATTATCAGATGTTTCATCTAAAATTTTATCATTACCTGCAAGAGAAATTGCAGTGAATACAACAATCAATCCAATACTTAATCCAATAACACCAGACTTTGTAACCATTAATTTTAAAACAATTCTCACCTAGTTAAAAATTTGATTTGATGAAAATTATTAAAAATCAGCAAAAATTGTTTTAAATTTTTAAACCAAAATACTTGTCAAATACATCACTAACATTCCAATAGCAATACCTGTAACTACTGAACCACTAGAGAGATTTTTGTCCCCTTCTGCCCTAATCATGCGTAAAATTACTACAATAACTTGAAAAATAGCCCCTGCCCCAATTGCCAAAAAGATAACTGATGAGAATGGAGAGTATGAAAATCCCCCAATCCAGGCACCAAATATTGCAGGAGAGCCTGCAATTAATCCAAATGCTACAAGTTTTGCAATTAGAGATTTGTTAGATAAAGATTTGTCTTTAGATAATGGCCCGGCAATGGCAATTCCTTCAGTGGTATTATGTAATGCAAACCCTACAATCAAATACGTACTAAATGCAATAGAGCCAATTCCAATTGCTGCACCTATCATCAATCCTTCACCAAAGTTGTGCAAACCAATTCCAATTGCAATCATTAATGCAATTGCAACAGGCTTTGTGAGTTGTGAAGAATCTGCACGGTCAATTAATTTTTGGCCTGCATAGTATAATCCAATAAATGATAGTACAACAACAGTAGCAGTTAACAACACACCATTGAAACTACCAGCTAAACTCTCATCAGATACTTCAAGTGCTTCTTCAATTGCATCAATTCCTAAGAAAAGTAATAATCCAACAGTTAGTGCTAAAAAGAAATGGTATTTACTTTTACTAATTCTTCGAATAAATGGTAACCAAAGTAATCCAATCATTACAGGGATAATTCCAACATAAGTTCCAATTACTGCAAATAATCCAAATAATTCTAAATTAGGTTCTAATGCAGGAGCTGCTGCTTCTACTTCTTTTTCAAATCTTGTTCCATCTTCAATGGTTAATCCTACAATGTATGGTTCTGCCTCATTCCATTCAAATGGAATTCGAACCAAAGCAGTTTCATATCTATCTAAGAATCTATCAGGTTCTATTGCAGCAGGATGTATTCTATCATTAATATCTGCCATCATAACCTCAACTGGTACAGGACCTGTATTTCGAACTGTAACTTGAACTTCAGAATCTACAAAATCTATTTTCTCCATAGAAATTTCAGGTAATGGCACACCCATATCCAAAACATCAGCACCAGGTCCGAAAACATATGCAATTAAAATTATAACAAATGCAAATGGGATAACCCCACTTGCAATCATTTTTCCCTTGGAGGACTTTTGATTAACTTCCATAATCTACATCCTCAGTTTGTTCTTTATTTTCATTAACTTGGAATATTCCAACCCAGCCTTTTTCTGAAAATTCTACTTTATGGGCATGAAATAGATAGTTTCCAGGATATTGGTATTCAAATTCAATAATTCCCCTCTCAGTTTGAGACAAAGTAATCATATCAGTGTAAAAAGAGGGCACCAAATCAGTACCAGTTGGATAATACTCGTATAGATTACCATGTAAGTGTAAGTTGTTTATCGGATCAAACTCTACCATGTTTACAACATAGATTCTAACAAGTTCGTCTGTGTTAATTTGAATTGGATGATGTTGATAATAAAATGGAATTGTGTTTGCAGCATAGAAATTATTTTCACCATCAAAGTCCATGTCCAATCCATTTAGAACCATAACCATCTCATCAGCTGGTGCTCTGCCTTCTTTTGGATCTACGATAAACACACCATAAAGTCCATGAATGATGTGTTCCTCAAGTGGCATAATGTGACAGTGATATGGATGAACACCTACAGGTCCTGCTGCAAATTCATAAGTGAATCGTCCACCATTACCGCCAACTGGTTCAAAAACCCCATCCATTTCAGCTGGATGAATTCCATGAAAATGCATGGTATGTTCTTTTGAGCCATTATTAATGAAATTAATTCTAATTATATCTCCCTCAGTTGCTCTAATTGTTGGTCCAGGAACTGAACCATTGTAAGTCCAAGCATTGTAAAATATTCCAGGTGCAACCTCCATCACGCCATCATCTTCAGCAATTATAGTATACTCTCTCAAAGTAGTACCATCAGGTAATGTTGAAACATCACCATAATCAAAATCCCTCAAATATTCCATTGGATCAAATTCCATATTTGCACTAGTGTAAATTGGATCTAACACCTCACCAGTAGTAGAAATAACAGCTCCTGTATGAGTTACAAAAATAGTCTCTTCTAACTGTGCATGAATATCATCAGAGAATACAAAATATGCACCAGAAATCATAACAAATACAGATAATGCAGTAATCATAAGTTTTGATCGTGATTTTTCCATTGTTAATATTTACAATGAAATTAAATTATAATATAAATTTAGTATAAGCTAACTTTGTTAGCATAATGCAAATTTGTTAACACAAGGTAAAATTAAAAATAATATCGTTACGAGTAGATAAAAATCAAATGTATGAAAAAACAACATTTTAGGTACAAAATACCCTTACAAAATAAGATAATTTTAGAAAGATCTAATTAATTTTTAGAATCTGAATTAAATTTAGTCCACAATCCTCCAAAGATAATGGCCAGAGAAATCCAAAAGGTAGTCACTGCAAGAACAGACATCACTCTAAATCCATTTACCAAATCCATTGGAGCTGTAATCTCATCAGGGTTTGCAGGCATTACAATAAAGATTACTGCAATAAATATCCCATAACCTGCAAATACTGCAATCTTTTTTGATTGTAATTTCTTGTATAATTGAAAGAAGCCAACTGCACCAAAGCCTGAAAGGGCAATAAAAGATAAAAATAGAATTGAGCGTAACACTACAGTTTCAGCATCACCAACTGTTGGAGGATTTGCAGGATATTTCAAAAATGGAATTAAATAGATAGTAAGCCACATTGCAGCAGCTAGTGTAAGTGATTTTTTCAAGTCATTACCAGGTAATGAATTTTTAGATAGGACGTAAACAATACCAAACAATCCACCCATGGATGTTCCCAAAATGGCACCAGCTAGTACCTGTCCACCTTTTTGCCAATCTCTGTACGCATCATACTCTACCCAAAATGCTGGAGAATCTTCTTCCTCACCTGATTCAAATAGATTTTGATTTTCAATTCCGATTGCCTCATCCAAATAAGATTCTACAAAAACTAAATTGGCTGCACCTTGAATGGTTCCAGCTAAAGCACCAGAAAATAAAACAATTGCTAAAAATAATAGAGTCTTCATGCTACATCATTATCTTAATGACAAGGAAAGCCTGCTGCATGTCTCATATCGTGAGTTAACTCATGGATATACAAATCAGCATATGCTGATTCACCTAACACGACACTAAAGATATGGCCTTGATCATAACCGACAACAAATAATCCTACTGCAAAGACTATTGCTAGTGCCAATATTGCAAGAATAGG
>JABGZU010000017.1 GCA_018674605.1 Candidatus Nitrosopumilus sp. | reverse complement strand
TTCCTCCAGGTAAATCAATTCTACCACAATTGCCAACAAATAATGTATCACCTGAAAAAATATTACCATCACCTACAAGACAAATACTATCAATAGAATGTCCAGGGGTGTGAAGAACTTTTAATTTTGAATTACCAAATTCTATAAAATCACCATCTTTTACAGTAACATCATTTTTCAATGTTGAAGACACATGCTGAATGATAGGGGCTTTTGTAGAATCTACCATCGCTTGATTTCCTCGAGTGTGATCATCATGATAATGGGTATTTACAATGTATTTTATTTTTAAATTATTTTTTTTAATTATTAATTCTAATTCAATAAGATTCCAAGAGGGATCAATTACTATAGATTCATCAGTATCCTCATCAACTACAATATAAGAAAAATTTTGCATTGGTCCAACGGGTATTTGATGTACTATCATAGTATTCCCTCTTCGGCTTCAATAGGAATTCCAATTTTTTCTGCATAAAGTTCACCAGTCAAATCCTTTCTTTTTGGAATGCCTTCTTTCATTTTATGAAATGTGACAGTCATATCACACTTTGTAAAAATATTTGCAGTATTTCCTGTCTGAGGATCTAGTCCAGAAGGAACATCTACAGCAAATTTGTAACAATTAGTTTCATTGATATAATTTATTGCAGATGCATAGGGTTCTCTAATTTCTCCAGAAATTCCAGTACCTAAAATTCCATCTACAATAATATCAGGTTTAAAATTAAAATCCAAAGAATTTCCAGACATTAATTTTATCGAAGACATTTTTTCTAAAATGGACCAATTCCAATTACTTTCTTCAGTCTTGATTTTTTCAGGATCTCCAAGAAGCATAACAGTAACTTTAGAACCATAACCAGCTAAATGTCTAGCCATTACCAAACCATCACCGCCATTATTTCCCAAACCCACAAAAATTAAGATATTTTTTGAGGCAACATTATCAAATTTAGTAATTAAACGTCTAACTGCTGCAGCCCCAGCATTTTCCATCATGAATTTTTTTAAAAATCCCATATCATGACCTTTGTTTTCAATTTGATACATTTGATCTACAGTTATTTCCATACTGTACATGAAAATTATTACTAAAATAAGAGTTTGGCAAACGACTTTATCCTAGTTTTGATACATTGTCAAGCATGACATTAAAAAATGTAAAACCATCATTAAATAAAATTACAAAATCTTTAGCAGTAACTCAAGATTCAAGAGAATTTTTACTAAAAAATACCAGAGAAATAATTATTCTGTGTAGTAAATCAATTATTGCAGTTCACAAAGGGGAATTAACAATTGCAAAAAATAATTTAAAACAAGCTGATGTATTATTAAAAAAATATAAGAAAAAAGCAACGGGTCAATTAAGAAGATATCTAATCACACCAGAACAAGAATTTGTTGAAGCAGCATGTCTAATTGCAGTTGTTGAAAAAAAAGACATTCCATCAGATAAAAAATTAGCAGTGATGCCAGAATCTTATGTTTTAGGGTTATTAGATTGTGTAGGAGAATTAAAAAGAAGAGTCTTTGATGAAATGAGGACAGGTAATATTGACGAGGCAACAAGAATTTTTGATATCATGGAGAACCTCTATCTTCAGCTTTATACTTTTTCATTATATGATAAAGTTGTAAAAGAAGCCAGAAGGAAAATTGACGTAAATAGGATTCTGGTAGATGATGTCAGATCAGCAATAACAGAAGAGAAAAGACGAACTGAATTAATTAAGGCATTACAAAAACTTGAAAAATAATTTAAAAAAATAATGCGGATGATGGGATTTGAACCCACGTACTCCTAAGAGACTAGCCCCTCAAGCTAGCGCCTTTGGCCAGGCTGGGCGACATCCGCAATAAAACATTCATGTATGGTTTTTATAATCCTTGACGACTTTTTTCAACGTGTTAATTCCAGTTAGATGTTTTACATGTGGAAATTTAATTGCAGATAAATTTGATGATTATCAAACTAAACTGAAATCAGGAGAGGATCCTGAAAAAGTTCTAAATGATTTAGCAATAAACAGATATTGTTGTAGAAGAATGCTTTTGACTACGGTTGAAACAATCCAACAAGTAATTCCATTCTATGAATCAATTCAGAAGAGAAAACAAGAAGTTCAATCTGAATTAGATTAACTTGTCTAAAATTACCTCAATTGAAGGACGTGTTTTATTCAATAGTAGAGGTAGCAAAACAATTGAAGTAGACGTAAAATCAGATAATAAATTTTTAGGAAGAGTATGTGCACCTTCAGGTGCAAGTGTGGGAAAATATGAAGCAACTAGTTTCCCAAATGGCGGTCCAGAAGAAAGTCTCAAAATATTAACACATAATTCTCAAAAATTTATTGGGTTAGATTCATCAGATTTAAAAACAATTCATGAAACTTTGAAAAGTTTAGACAATTCTAATAATTATTCAGTAATTGGAGGCGCACTTGCATTTGCTGTAACGATTGCATCAATGGAATCAGCATCAAAATCATTAGAACAACCATTATTCAAAACACTGTCAACAGATTCAGAATTCAAATGTCCATTTCCATTAGGCAATATTTTAGGTGGAGGCGCACATGCAGGGCCAGGAACCCCAGACATTCAAGAAATTTTAATTTGTGCAACAGGTTCAAAAACTATTGAAGATGCGATTGAAACAAATTTGGCAGTTCATAAGGAATTACGTAAAGTTTTAGAAAAAGAAGATCCCAATTTTACAAATGGAAGAGGAGACGAGGGAGGATGGGCACCAAAATTAGAAAATCAAAAAGCACTAGAAGTATCAGCAAAAGCTTGTGAAAATTTAGGATTCACTTTAGGTAAAGAAGTTTCATTAGGAGTTGATTTTGCATCATCAACACAATGGAATGAAGAGAAAGAAAAATACTTGTATGATAGAGCTGGATTTGAAAATTCAACAGGAGAACAAATTGAATTTGCAGCAGATATTATTGACAAATTTAAATTAATTTATGCAGAAGATGCAGTTCACGAAGAAGCATTTGAAGACATGGCAGAATTAACTGCAAAATTTCCAAATACGCTAGTAACAGGTGATGATTTAACAGTAACGAGTAAAGATATTCTAGCAAAAGCAATTAATCAAAAGGCATGTAATGCTGCAATTTTAAAGGTTAATCAAGCAGGTAGTCTTTATGATGCTCTAGAATTTGCAAATGTTGCGAATCAAAACAATATCAAATTAATTACATCACATAGATCTGGTGAATCTACAGATTCTCAAATTTCACACATAGGAATAGCAACAAAGTCAAAAATGCTCAAAGTAGGCGTCGTTGGAGGTGAAAGAGTAGCAAAATTAAATGAATTATTACGTCTATCAGGGCATGATTTTATATGTGGCATGGCGGAGATTTAAAATCATCATGAGTGAACAGACTGAAACAATAGACATCAAAAAGATGGTTATTTCAACAGGAATCAGAGTAGGAACGCAAGTTAAAACAAAATTCATGAAACCATTTATCACAAAAGCAAGTCCTGAAGGACTTTACATGTTAGATATTGATATGACCTTAGAAAAAATTAACACATCTGCTAAATTCATTAACAGAGTTGGGGCAGAAAACATCATAGTATGTTCAGGTAGACAATATGCAGGAATTCCTATTGAAAAATTCTGTGAGATGACAGGAGCTAAACACCATCTTGGAAGATTTATGCCAGGAACTTTAACAAATCCATCATTACCATATTACATTGAACCAAAAATAGTTCTTATTTCAGATCCTGAAGTAGATGAACAAGCACTAATTGAAGCAACTAATGCAGGAATTCCAGTAATTGGAGTTTCAAATACAGATAATCTTACATCAAAATTAGACGTCATTATTCCAGCAAATAATAGAGGAAGAAAAGCACTTGCAACAATTTACTGGTTACTAGTTCGTCAAATTCTCATTGAAAAAGGTGAGTTAAAAGAAAATGAATCAATGAAATATGAAATTGATGATTTTGAGGCAAAGATCAGCCAAGAGGAAATAGAATAAACTAATTTCAAGTGTTTAATTGAAATCTAAAGCATCAGCTCCAGGAAAGGTCATTTTATTTGGAGAACATTTTGTAGTGTATGGTGTTAAAGCCATTTTATGTTCTATTAACAAAAGAGTAACAGTTACTGCAGAAAAAATTAATGAAAGAAAAATTTCCATTAATTCAAAAATAGGAAACATAGTTTTAGATCCAGGTAAATCAATTTCAGAAATTAATTCACCATTAAAACCATTTTATTATTTAGCAAACAAAGTTATTAAAAATCAAAATACAGGTATTCAAATAAACATAGATTCTGAAATACCATTAGGAGCAGGATTAGGTTCATCATCAGCATGTTGTGTTGCAGGTGCTGCAGCAATTTTTAGATTATTTGGAGAAATATCTAAAGAAGAAATTTTAAAACATGCAATAGAAGCTGAAAAAACAATTTTTGAAAATACATCAGGGGCAGACTGTACCGTATGCACATATGGAGGGATAATGGAATATGACAAAAAACAAGGTTTTAAAAAAATAGAGAATGAACCTAATTTTCATCTAGTCATTGTAAATTCAAACATAAAACATTCAACTGAATCAATGGTTTCAAAAGTCAAACAATTTGAAATTGAAAATGAAGAAGAATTTACAAAATTATGTGATCAAGAATCAAAACTTGTAAAAGATGTTTTAGAATTATTAAAAGAAAATAATACCTCAAAAATAGGAGAAAAAATTAATCAAAATCAAGAATATTTAGAAATTATAGGTATTTCAAATAATGAATTAAGAAAAATGATAAAAATGGGACAAAAATCATCTTTTGGAGCAAAAATAACAGGTTCAGGTGGAGGAGGATGCATTTTTGCAATAACAAATAAATCAAATTTAGACAAAACTCTAAAAGAATTCAAAAATAAGAATTACGATTGTTTTTCTGTGAAAATTGATTTCAAAGGGCTGAATACTTTTTAATTAACTAAATAATTGGGAACAATATGATTCTGATAAAATTAGGCGGATCAATTATTACAAATAAAGAAAAACCATTATCAGCTAGAAAAAAAACAATTGATAATATTACAAAGAGTTTAAAAAAAATTAAAGAACCAATAATTATTATTCATGGAGGTGGATCATATGGGCATTATTGGTCTGTAAAATATGATATGCATACAAAAGAAAAAAAGTATGATTTGAAAGGAGTTGCAATAATTAAAAATTCAATGATTGAGTTAAACAAAATTATTTTAGATTCACTATTAAAAAATAAATTAACTCCGTATTCATTACCTCCAACAGATTTTATGTCAGGCAATAAACCAATTTCAAATAAAATTAAAGAAGTTAAAAAAATAGCAAAATCAGGCTTAATTCCAGTCACATATGGGGATGCATTATGGTTTGGTCAAAATAAAACATACATCTTATCAGGAGATAAAATTATGACTCATTTTGCAAAAATTCTAAAACCAAGATTATGTATTTTTGCACTTAATGAAGATGGATTATACTCAGATCTTAAATCAAAAAAATTAATTCCAGAACTAAAAGACAGTATTCCATTAATTTCAGAAAATAAAATGGATGTGACAGGAGGAATGACTAGAAAAGTAGAAGAAGCAATTAAAATTTCAAAAATGGGGATGAACGTATTTTTTGTTAATGGAAAAAAACCTGAAAGAATAGTTAATGCAGTAAAAAATATAGAGTTTAAAGGAACCATGTTTAGAGGAAAGAAAAATGTCTGAAGAATTGGTAATACTAGTAGATGAAAATGACAATCCAATTGGAACTGAAGAAAAAGTAAAATGTCATTTACCAAATGGAAAATTACACAGAGCATTTACTGCATTATTGTTTGATGTTGATGGAAGACTAGTACTAACAAAAAGAGCAAAAGAAAAAATGTTATGGCCAGGAGACTGGGATGGAACATTTGCAAGTCACCCAAGAGAATCAGAAGGATATGTTTCATCAGGGGAAAGAAGAATGCCAGAAGAATTAGGAATTACTGGAAAATTAGACTATTTTCACAAATTTGAGTATCATGTACCATACAAAGATATAGGATCTGAAAATGAAGTTTGCGGAACGTTAGTTGGAGTAATTAACAAAGGTACAGAGTTAAGGGAGATCGAAGGAGAAATAGATGAAATTAAATTAGTTTCAGCCCAAGAGTTAATGTCTGAAATAGAAATAAATCCTAAAATTTATTGTCCATGGATGTTGATTGCATTAGAATTACTAGATAAATCAGAACAATCTATGCTCAAAAAATATGAAAATATCTTATCTACATGGATAAACACTGAAATTCGTAAAAAATTACAAGAAGCAATTAAAACCCATATTCCAGCAGAGAAATGGAGACTAGTAAATGAAAAAAACTAAACAAATTGAAAAAAATGCTAAAATTGTAAACAAATATCTTAACTCAAAATTAAAAGGTAATCCAAAAAAGCTCTATGATGCAGCAGGACACCTTATTGTTAATGGTGGAAAAAGACTTAGACCATACATGGTAATTAGAAGTTGTCAGATTTTAGGAGGTAAATCATCTGATGCAATGATATCTGCAAGTGCTGTAGAAATGGTTCACAACTTTACTCTAGTACATGATGACATTATGGATAATGATGAAATGCGTCATGGAGTTCCAACAGTACATAAAAAATTTGGTATGCCAATCGCAATTTTAGCAGGAGATGTTTTATTCTCAAAAGCATTTCAAATAATTTCAGAATCCAAATTATCACCAAAAGCGACTGCACATCTAATATCTAGACTTGCAAAAGCTTGTGTAGATGTTTGTGAAGGTCAGTTATTAGACATCAAAATGGCAGATGAAAAAAAGATTCCAACACAAGCAGAATATATTACAATGATAGGTAAAAAAACAGCAGCGTTATTTGATGTGTCTTGTGCAATGGGAGCAATCTGTGCAACAAATAGACCTAAAGATATTTCAAATCTATCAGCATTTGGAAGAAACTTAGGAATTGCATTTCAAATTACAGATGATCTAATTGGAGTTATGGGAGATCCTAAAATTACAAAAAAACCAGTTGGAAATGATTTAAGAGAAGGTAAAAAATCACTTCCAATTTTAATGGCG
>JABGZU010000018.1 GCA_018674605.1 Candidatus Nitrosopumilus sp. | reverse complement strand
TGCTAATTCTGATAGAGCTATGCGAGTTTTAAAAATGGCAAAAGATTTTGATTCATTATCTTCTATAATTGTAGATGTTCCTCAGGAAATAAATTCTGCATTATCTGCTAATCAAAATGTTTTAGTTGAAGGAACTCAGGGCACGTTTCTTTCTTTATGGCATGGTACGTATCCATTTGTAACTTCAAAAGATGTTACTGCTTCTGGAATTTGTGCTGATGTTGGATTGGGACCTACAAAAGTCAATGAAGTAATTGTTGTTTTCAAATCTTATGTTACCCGTGTAGGGACTGGTCCTTTAGACAAAGAACTATCTCTTGAAGATGCAGAAAAGAAAAATTGGTCTGAATTTGGAACTGTTACTGGTCGTCAAAGACGTGCTGCTGATTTTGATTTTGATTTAGCTAGTCGTGCAATTATGCTTAATGGTGCAACACAAATTTCTCTTACAAAATTAGATGTTCTTTTTACTGATTGTGCTGGAAAAACTTCTTATGATGAATTATCTGCTGATGCAAAATCTTTTATCAAAAATATTGAAAATAAATTAAATACGCCTGTAACAATTATTGGAACTGGTCCAGCAATTAATGATGTTATTGACAGAAGAAATTAGGCTCCTTATTTTTGGATAAGTTTAATTTGATAATCTGTAACAAATACTTGTGGATAAATTAGAACTCCCTGTTATTGATAAATTACCTCGTTACATACAAGTTAATTCAACTTTAGAATTTACACGCTTAGTTTGTGCATTAGAACGTGCACCTCGTGTATCTTTTTCTCATGACCATGATGGTAAAAAAATATTGTCTGTACAAATGGATGTTTTAAAAGAAAAACCTATTGTATATTATACTCCTTTAGAACACAGTGGTGATTATCTTTGTTATGGATTAAAATCTGGAAAAGAAGAATCTAATATTGTGGATTCTACTTCTGATTCTAGTAAACTTTATTCTCCCATTATTCGAATTAAATCCCTTCCAAAAACACTACAACCTGGAAATGGAACTCTTGATAGATATTTACCAATTGAATTAGAGGATTTATCTAGTCTTGCTAAACTTACATGGGGTTTTGATGACATTCCTTTTCCTTTATTTTTATTTCCACATAGTGATAAATGGCTTCTTGGTGTCTTTATGAATTTCAATGATGAAGGCACTTCTTATTTTTGTCATGTTGTTTTAAATAATGATCCTGGAAATCCATTCATAAAATTTTCAACTACAAATGGAATTGATCCAACTTTTGTTCCAAATCCCTCTGAACATGGTTATTCTTATATCAAAATAATAAAATTGAAGAACACTCACCCACTAGTTGATTATGGCCACCTTCAAAACTAGACTTTCTCAGATCTCAAAAAGCAATGGAAAAGTAATTCTTGCTAATGATTATGATTCATCTGTAAAAAATTTACAAAATAAAACTATCCAAAATATTAAAAAATTGAATCCTTATTTGTGTGGAATTAAATTAAATTTTCATTTACTTCTTCCTCTTAGTGCTAAGGATATTGTTAAAATTAATAAAATTGCTCATGATTATGGGCTACAAACTATTGCTGATATCAAACTTAATGATATTGGAAATACTAATCGTGTAACAACTGAACATTTGTGGGATTTGGGATTTGATGCAGTAATTGCAAATCCTATCATGGGATTAGATAGTTTAAAGAATTTAGTAAAATCATCTCATAAAGAACAGAAAGGTGTAATTACTTTGTGTCATATGAGCGCACCTGAGGCTAGATTATCTTATGATTTGGAAATTAAAATGGGTAAAAAACAACAATTATACCAATTATTTTTGAATTGGGCTTTGACTGCAAAAGTTGATGGAATTGTTGTAGGTGCAACTTTTCCAAAAATTATACAGTATTGTTCTAAACAAGCAGGAAAAAATTTAAGCATATTTTCACCTGGAGTTGGTACTCAAGGTGGTAATGCAGAAGAAGTAATTTCATCTGGAACTAATTACTTGATTGTGGGTAGAACTATTTTAAATGCAAAAAATCCTGTTGATGTTGCAAAAAAATTATACTTACAAAGTATTGGAAAGTAATCTTTGTGCTTTTGTTAGTACTGTTTTTGCATTCTCAAATGTTGTTTTTTCCATTGATGCATTGTAATCCATCCATGTGTATCCACTATGTTCATGTGAAATTTTGATGGTCTTGGTTTTTGTTTCAGCTAAAAAGAACACTACTTTTTTTTGAATCAATTCTCCTTTATGTTTAAAATTATATCCAATCCATTCTTCAAAGTCCTCTACAAATGTTATGTCTGTAATTCCTGTTTCTTCTTTTGTCTCTCTAACTGCTGTTTGTTGAGTTGTTTCTCCCTTCTCCATTTTCCCCTTTACAAAATCCCAATGACCTGATGGATAATGTAATAACAAAAATAATTTTTTTGAATTTTCTTTTCTGTATAATATGATCCCTGCTGATGTTTCTTCTATCATTTACCTAACCTTCTTTTTCTTTCTTGAAATGTTCTAATTGCCCTCATTAAATCAATCTTCCTAAATTCTGGCCAAAAAATATCCATAAAAACTAATTCACTATAAGCACTTTGCCATATTAAAAATCCACTTAATCTTTTTTCACCTGATGTACGTAAAATCATATCTGGTGATGATTGTGGTAAATGTGATGTGTATAAATTTGATTCAATCTCCTCTTTTGTAATGTCTTCTATGTTTAAATTTCCTTGTTTAATTTTCTCTCCAATTTTTTTTACTGCATCCACTAATTCGTATTGCCCTCCATACGCTAATGCAATATTTAGAAAATAATTATTATAATTTTTTGTTGCATTGTCTAATCGTACTAATACTTCTTTGATGGATTCTGGTAATAATTCAATTCTTCCAATTGCTTTGACTCTCATTT
>JABGZU010000032.1 GCA_018674605.1 Candidatus Nitrosopumilus sp. | reverse complement strand
TGAATTAAATCGTTGTATCTACATCATGTATTGGCTTGCAATTTATGGTATCTTTTTAGGTCATTCTACAATGTTTATGTGGCCAGCAGGTGATCGTGAACTCTTAATTGATCTTATGGAAAAAATTAGTGGTGCAAGAGTTACACATGCACATTTTGTTCCAGGTGGAGTTAGAAATGATTTACCTCCAAACTTTGAAGAAGTATGTTTACGCCAAGTAAATTACTTTGAAAAACGTATCAAAGAATATGCTGCAGTATTTTATGACAATCCGATTTTAATTGCAAGAACTCAGGATACTGGTGTACTTTCTCGTGAAGATGCAATTAGACTTGGAACAACTGGTTCTGTACTTCGTGCTAGTGGAGTTGACTATGATCTTAGAATAAAGGAACCTTATGATGTCTATGAAGAACTAGACATTCATAGTCCTGTGATGAAAGAAGGCGATTCTTATGCACGTTCTAAAATTCCATGGCTTGACATGTTAGAAAGTTGTAATATAATTAAACAAGCATTACAAAAAATGCCAAAGTCTGGTTCCGTTAGAGTAAAACTAAAACCAAATCCAAAAGGAAAAGGGTTTAACTCCGTATACAAACGTGTAGAGTCTGGTAGAGGTTCTTTAGGCTGTCATATTGTTTCTGATGGTAAAGTTGAACCATACAGACTAAAACTAAGTGTTCCTTCCTTTAGAAATCTAATTGCATTACCCTATCTCTTAAAAGGTGAAAAACTCGGTAACATGCCATCTGTTTATTGGAGTCTTAATTATTGGCCAGTGGAGGCAGACCGATAAATGTCTGTAATTGCACCAAATTTCAAACTTAGTAAATTTATTCAATCTTTAATCAGTGATATTGTTTGGGCTTTGATGATTATGACCTTAATTGGGTTGCCAATAATTATGATGGTTCTATTTTTCATTCCAATGCCTGTTATTGATGGTGAACTACTTACACCGTTTCTTGCATTTACTTATTTAGCTGATCCTTCACGTTTACTTCCAATAGTTCAAGCATTCATGACTACTGATATGTTTAAAGTCATGGCCTTTCCTGGATTTGGTTTTGCTGCATTATTAGCTGCTGGAACAATTTTTGTTGAAAGAAAAATGCTTGCAAAATTACAATTAAGAGTTGGTCCTTTTTACTGTGGAAAATTTGAAGGTATTTTACAATTAATGGGTGATGGTTTAAAACTAATTTCTAAAGAAATTATTATACCTGCAAAAGCCGATAAACCTATTTTCTGGGCAGCGCCAGTTTTATTCGTTGCATCTGCTGCTGCATTTGTTGCATTAATTCCAGTTGCACCAGGTTGGGTTGTTGCAGATGTAGATATGGGATTACTTGGTGTTTTTGCGGTGATTGGATTTTTCCCAATTGTAACAATTCTTTCTGCATGGTCTGCAAACAGTAAATTCCCATTCATTGGAGGAATACGTGCTTTATTCCAAATGGTTTCATTTGAAATTCCATTAATTCTATCTTTGTTAGGAGTTGTAATGGTTACTGGTACTCTTAATTTATCTGAAATTGCTGCAAGCCAATCTAGTTTCCCTTGGATTGTATTTTTACCCGTTGGAGCAATTGTATTTTTCATTACTATGCTTGCTGAATTAGAAAGAATCCCATTTGATTTGCCAGAGGCAGAGAGTGAAATTGTCGCTGGTTGGTTAACTGAATTATCTGGAATGATGTATGGCCTTGTTCAATTAGGAACATATCTCAAACTTTACGCATTTGCAGCATTGTTTGTTGTATTATTCCTTGGTGGTTGGAATGGCCCAATGATTGTACCTCCATTACCTATGGAAATTGCTACTCATGGAATGGAAATGGGTCCAGTTACAGTAAAAATATCTGGATTGGAACCATTACTTAGTCAAGTAATTACTCAAGAAATGCTTAATGGAACATTGTGGTTTGTTCTCAAAACTGTTGGCGTTATTTTCTTTATATTATTGCCAAGAGGAGTATTCCCAAGAATTAGAGTTGATATGTTGCTAAACCTTGGTTGGACTAAATTAATTGGACTTGCATTCGTTAACATCTTTATTGCACTAGGCTTGCTTTACGCTGGAGTGCTAGGACCAGGAGGTTTACAATAATGGGAACTGCTACAGGTATTGTTCGTGCACTAAATTCTGGAATTAAACATATTGCCACAAAACGATTTACCCTTCGTTATCCTGAAGAAAAATTAAAGTTTGTAGGTGATGGTTATCAATTTGATCCTTCTACTGGTGTTGGAATTGCTGGATTAAAGGGTCGTCATATGTTATTCCATGATCACTGTACTGGATGTCAATTATGTTCTATTGCCTGTGAAGGTGTTGCTGAAGCAATTGCTATGGTGAAAGTTCCAGAAGAACAAAAACAAAATAAAAAATCTATCATGCCTCAAATTGATTATGGAAAATGTGTTTTTTGTGGTTTATGTGTTGATGCCTGTCCATTTTATGCTCTTTACATGACTAATGATTATGAGCTTTCTTCTTTTAGCAAAGAAGGTTTAATCTATACTCCTGCACAACTTCAAGTTAAACCATATGTTGCACAGGATAGTGAAATTGTAATTACAAAATGGGGTGCAACTCATGGCTGATGCTGTATTTCTTGCACTATCTGTAATTACAATTGGTTCTGCCATTGCTGCACTTGAAATGAGATCATTAATTTATGGTTCAATTGCATTAATGGGAACTCTTGGTGGAATTGCTGGATTTTTCTTTTTACTTGATGCACCCTTTGTTGCATTATTTCAATTAGCAGTTTATGTTGGTTCAATTGCTGTTTTAATTCTGTTTACTGTAATGCTTGTAAAAAGAGAACTTATCTTTAAAAAAATTGAAGACAAGCGAAGAAAGTTTGCAGGAATTGGTTTGATGTTAATTATTATGGTATCTTTAGGTGCTATATTCTTAGATTCTGGAATTAAAACAATTACTACTGATGAACCAACCGTTAACTTTAGAGATATTGGTACAGACTTTGTAACTTATTATTGGCCTGCATTAATTTTGATGGGTTTAATTTTAGCCAGTTCAGTAACTGGTGCATTAGTTTTAGCTAGAAGGGAGGATGTGGAAAATGACCAGCGAATTAATTGATTTTACATTAGTTTCTGTTGCCTTATTGGCAATAGGAATTTACGGTCTTGCCGTAAAACGCAATTTTATTAGAATGTTATTTGCAGTTGAAATTATTATCAATGCTGCAAATCTTAATCTTGTTGCATTTGGTAGATTTCTACCTCATAGTGGTGGTCAAACCTTGGCATTATTTTCAATAGCAATTGCAGCTGCCGAAGTAGCAGTTGGACTTTCATTAATTATTGTAGCATATCGTATGTATCAAAATGTCGATATAGCTGATTTCAGGAGCTTGAAAGGATAATGGAATATGCATTATTACAGGCAGTTTTCCTGCCCTTACTGTTATCTCCAGTAGCCTATATTCTTGGAAGAAAATTGGGACCTGCCCCTGCAATGTGGTTTACATTTGCAATTTTACTTTACACTACAATTCTTGTAATCAATGCAGCCCTTTCTGGAACTGTAGAAGAACATTATCCGTGGACTGAACAATTTGGAGAATTTGGTTTCCTGTTGGATGGTCTTGCATCACCATTTGCAATAATGATTTATGTTTTATCTACAATTCTGGCAATTTATTCAAAACCATACATGATTCATAAATTCCATGAGCAATTTGAAGAAGAACAAAAAATTAATGTTTCTGAAAATGGTCAAACTTCAGTTATTGAATCAACTGCTCTTTCAAATTATGTAAATGCAAAATCTGGTCTTTATTTTGCACTTTATCTTGTATTTGCAATGGGTATGCTTGGAACTGTTCTTTCAACAAATCTTATTGAATTTTATATTTTCTTTGAAGTTATGTTAATCCCTGGTTTCTTTTTAGTTGCTTTATGGGGTGATGGGCCAAGAAGAAAAATTGGTTTGATGTTCTTATTTTGGACTCATGCTGGTGCAGTTGTTTTATTATTGGGATTCTTGATGATAGGACTCACACTTGGTAGCTTTGACTTTGTAGATATTCAGGAATCTGAACTTCCTGCGGACATTGCAATGTATTCTGCTGTTGCAATTTCTATAGGTCTTGGTGTTAAATTAGCAGTTTTCATGTATCACATTTGGCTTCCATATGTCCATGGTGCAGCACCTACACCAATCAGTGCATTATTGTCACCAGCAATGATTGGAATTGGAGCTTATGGTCTTTTTAGATTAATTGTTGAATTCTTACCTGTAACATTTTCAGAACTTGCGATTTGGTTCCATATTTGGGGTCTTGTCACTATGATTTATGGTGGTGCAATGGCATTAATGCAAGATGATTTGAAACGTTTTCTTGCTTATTCCAGTATCAGTCAGATGGGATATTTGTTATTTGGAATAGGATCAATGTCTGCATATGGTCTTGCAGGTGCTGAAATGATGTATGTGACTCACGCCATTGGTAAAGGTATTCTCTTTATGATGGCCGGAATTATTATTGTTAAAGTTGGAACTAGAAGCTTCTCTAAACTTGGAGGACTTGCTGGTAAGATGCCCATCACTGCAGTATGCGCAGTAATTGGTGCATTGACAATAATGGGTGTACCTCCAACTAGTGGGTTTATGGGTGAATGGATAATGTTTTACGGTGCATTAGAAACTGCAATTGCAGAAGGTTCTACAGTTAGAGCAGTGGCATTTGGATTAGGTTTAGTTGCAACAGCTCTTACAATGTCTTACATGCTTTGGATGCTAAAACGTGTATTCTTTGGAAAACTTCCTGAACATCTTCAACATGTTAAAGAAGGCAGTTGGTACATGACAATTCCTATGATGATATTGGCAGGATTTTCAATTGTAGTTGGAATTTATCCTGATATTTTCTTGAAAACAATTATTCCATACATGAATGGAGTGATGGGGGTTTAGATTATGGCAACTGAAATTTTAGGAATGTCATTTGAAGTAACAAGTGCATGGTTAATCTGGATGCTACCATTTGCTGCTGCATTAATTATGCCAGGAATTGGAAAATTATCTAAAAAAGCAACTGGTTTTGTTGCAGTTGGATTTGCTTTAATGAGTGCATTATCTGCCGCATCTTTAATTCCTCTTGCATTAGATGCACATGAAGTTCATAGTCAGATTATGTGGATAGATGCACTTGGTCTTAAAGCAGGTGTACTAGCTGATCCACTTTCAATAATTATGGCAAATGTTGTAGGTTGGATTTCTTTCTTGATTATGATTTACAGTACAGGATACATGAAAGGTGATAAAGATATTACGAGATTCTGGTTCTGGATGATGTTCTTCATTGGTTCAATGCAATTAATTGTATTATCTGATAACTTACTTCAAGTATTCTTTGGTTGGGAAGGTGTTGGACTTGCATCATATGCATTAATCAGCTTTTGGTATCGTGATAAAAAGAAAGATCATGTTGGTGTTGAAGGACGTACTGTTCTTGGA
>JABGZU010000040.1 GCA_018674605.1 Candidatus Nitrosopumilus sp. | reverse complement strand
TCGTGGACCTCGACAATCTAGATTCTATCCTCTTCATATTACTAAAGAAGAAGCAATTGTAATCAAGGCATTAAGAAAACAAACTCCTAGAGATTTACTACTTGCATTAATTATGCAAGATGGATTGGAGTTTTCTCAATTAGTACAAGAGGTTAAAAAATCCCCTTCTACTGTTTCACTTTACCTTTCTCAATTAGTAAAAGATGGATTGGTAAAGACTAGTGTTGTTTCATTAAAGAAAAAATATCATATCCCAGAAATTGAATTAGTAGATAAATTAATTGAAGATTACAGACCAACAGTACTTGAGAAAGCAACATCTGGATACGAAGATATTTTCAATTCTTTGTAAAATTGATATTTGATATTAATCATATTGTAAATGGATTGTATATCTCACATCGTTGATGATTTTATTTAGTAAATCCAACACATTGACAATCTAATGCTAAACATGTTTGTTGATTTCTAATATGATCATGAGAAAAATGGTTACATGATTCATTTTTACAAATCCTTCTCTGTGTTTCTCTTTTCACTACTGATTGAGCAATCATATTTGCTTTCTCTTTGGAATATCCTTTCTTATCTATGTAAAAATGAACTATTCCATTGTATAGAAAATTTGGATTAAATTGTTTTTCAAGCAATTATTCTTTCCTATTTCCTCGTCTGGATTTTACCTCTTCATGATCTTTACAACCACAGTTTTTCTCTTCACATGATTTCTCTTCATATGATTTCCCTTCGTATATCCACATACTCTATAAATTCAATTATGTTATTTCAAATCCTCTAGCCTTTTACTTGCCAAATGTTTATTTTTTTATAATATTTTAAAAATTATTTCACGAGGCAATATTGGAAATTACTCTACTCTATTTCCTTTTTTATCCTAAACCCTTTTTTAAAAAACACATTCTAATTACAATAATGGGATTTTTATCCAATTTTAGAAAAGATCTACAAAATGCAAAAAGAAACAAAGCTGCAAATTCCAATGGAAAAAATCTCAAAGGACTACTTACAAAATTTAAAGAAGAACGTGATAGAATAGAACTTGAAACTGGAATTCGACCTCAAATAGATGATACTACACAGATGTTTATGCAAAAAATTCTAAGTGTGTGGATTACAGAAGGTAAGGAAATTGATGAGGAAAAATTTTGGTTAGAAGTTGATCACAACAGGCAATTTACACATCCTGTAGAATTTTATGAACGACAACGCTGATTCCAATTTTTCTTCATAAATCTAATATGTGAAATGTACCTAAATTCATTTACTTGGATAAAGAAAGATTACGAATGAAAAGTGGTCGAAGTAAGGGGTGTAAAGATTGTATAAATCACAGATGTATTGCTAACAGTTGTCACTGTGATTGCCATCAACAATAAATTTATTTTAAAATTATGCCTATATCCATTAAATTCATGTGTGTGAAATCTGTTTTGATGTTACCTTTTTGTTTTTGAAAGAATCTTGATGAATCACTATTTTTCAAAAACTCTTTCATGGTGTTTAGATCTACTTTGATATTTTCAGTAATTGCTCCTGCAAAATTAGAATTCCCATCTATTCCATCTGTTCCCATTGATGCAATTGTTATTTTTTTTAATTTTTGAGTATTTTTTAAAATTCTTAAAACTAATTCTTGATTTCTACCTCCTTGACCTTTTCCTAATACTTTGACTGTTGGCTCCCCTCCTAAAATTAAACATGTCTTTTGCTCTTCTGAAATATTTTCTAGAATTCTTTTAACTACTTCTTTTATGTCTCCAAAAATCTGCATTTTGATAACTTTGTATCCTTTAGATTTTGCAGTTTGCTCCATTGACTCTAGACAATTATTATTATTTGCAATAACGTAATTTTCTATTTTTGCTATTTTTGGAGTTTCTGTTTTTTGATTATGTAATCCATTACCTAAAATTTGTAAAACTTCAATTGGAATTTTTAATTTTAATCTATATTTTTCTATGATACTCATTGCGTCTGCATATGTTGTATCATCCATGTATGTTGTACCTGATGCAATTGATGATAGATCATCCCCTTCTACATCTGACATTACCAAACCTATTCCTTGACATTTCATATTTTCTACCAATTTTCCACCTTTGATTTTTGACAGGTGTTTTCTAACACAATTAAATTCCTGAATGGTTGCCCCTGATTTTAACAGTAAATCTGTAACGTGGACTTTATCACTTAATGTAATTTCATCAGGCATTGCAAGTAATGCTGATCCTCCACCTGAAACAAGAAAAATGATTAATTCTCCTCTTTTTTTGTTATCGACAAACTTCATTACTTCTTTTGCAGCTTTTACGCTGGTCTTGTCTGGTTTTGGATGCCCTGAATTAAAAATTTGAAATTTTTTACTCTTGATTTTTGCTTTTGAGCCTTTTGGGATTACAATTATGCCACTTTTAATTGAAATTATTGAATTTAATGCCCTAGTCATAGAATCTCCTGCTTTTCCAAACGCTACTGTGTAGATGTTGGAGTACTTTTCAATATTGAATATTTTCCCATTTATTTTAATTTCATTTGGAGTTACATATTTTGAAATTATATTTTCTGGATTTGCTGCTTGAAGACCTGATTCTAAAATTTCTAAACAATCTTTTTTCTTTTCAGTGATTGCTAATTCATCAAAATTTTGAATAATCATAATGATTTACATCACTGTAAGATATAATAAACAAACCCGTGATGTCTGATTTATGCACACACTACGCATTCCAAAAATTATTAATTTTGGAGAAAATGCACTTGCTGAAACAGAATATCCAAAGAACGCCCTAGTTGTTACAACCGTTCCGCCAGCATTGTCTGACAAATGGTTAGCAAAAATGGGAATTCAGGATTATATGCTGTATGATCAAGTAAAACCTGAACCATCTATTGAGGATGTCAATAAGGTCATTTCTGAATTCAAAGACAAAAACCCTTCAGTCTTAATTGGACTGGGCGGTGGAAGTTCACTGGATGTAGTAAAATACGCTGCACCTGAATTGAAGAAAGAAAAAATTCTAATTCCAACTACATTTGGAACTGGAGCTGAAATGACAACCTATTGTGTTCTCAAATTTGATGGAAAAAAGAAATTGTTACGTGAAGACAGATTCTTAGCTGACATGGCTGTAGTTGATTCCTACTTTATGGAAGGAACTCCAGAACAAGTCCTCAAAAATTCTGTCTGTGATGCATGTGCTCAAGCTACTGAAGGTTACGATAGTAAACTTGGTAATGACTTGACTAGAACTCTCTGTAAACAAGCATTTGAGATTCTTTATGATGCAATTATGAATGACAAACCAGAAAATTATCCATATGGATCAATGTTATCTGGAATGGGATTCGGAAATTGTTCTACAACATTAGGACATGCATTGTCTTATGTGTTCTCAAATGAAGGGGTACCTCATGGATATTCTTTATCTTCTTGTACTACAGTTGCACACAAGCATAACAAATCAATCTTCTATGATAGATTCAAAGAAGCAATGGACAAACTTGGTTTTGATAAATTAGAACTCAAAACTGATGTTTCAGAAGCTGCTGATACTGTCATGACTGATAGAGGTCATTTGGATCCAAATCCAATACCAATATCCAAAGATGACGTCGTAAAATGTCTTGAAGATATCAAAACAGGTAATTTATAAAAAATTCATTTTTTTTACCTTTTTTCTTTTATCTATGCTGTAAAATTGGCATATGCACTAAACTTTTTATTGTAAGGTACTTTTGTGTATGTACTTGGCATCAAAACAACTCAAATTTGGTATTCAAAATGGACTAAATGTTGCAAGAGCTGGATATACTGAAGATCAGATTATTACTGCATGTCAACTCGCTGATCGAACTGGTTATGATTCTATTTTCTATATGGACCACACAAATGTTCCTCAATGGAAAAATGCCACTGTTTTAGATCCGTGGGTTATGTTATCTGCAATTGCTGCAGTTACAAACAATGTTGAGTTGGGAACTTGTGTTACTGATGCAATTAGAAGACATCCATCAAATATCGCACTAGCTGCAATTACTCTTGATAGAATTTCTAAAGGTAGAGCAATTCTTGGTATTGGTGCTGGAGAGGCACAAAATCTTAAAGAATTTTGTATTCCGTTTGAAAAACCAGTTTCAAAATGGGCTGAACAAATTGAAGTTATCAAAAAATTATATGATTCTAATCCTGATAATACTGTAGATTATGAAGGCAAGTATTATCAATTAAAACAAGCATGCTTACAAGCTGCACCAATCAGAAAACCACATCCTCCAACTTACATGGCTTCTGGTGGTAAACGTACACTTGCATTAACTGGTAAACTTGGTGATGGTTGGTTACCCATCGGTTATACTCCTGAATTATTTGAAGATCATAGAAAACAAATTGAAGTTTCCATGGATGCAAATAACAGAACACAAGAAGATAAGGATAATTTCCAAATGGCATTAGATATTGATGTTTATTTCTCTGATGATACTGAGGCTTCTTGGACTAAAATGAAAGAAGCCGTTAAAGTCAGCCTCTTCAAACCTGAAATTTTAAGAGTTCACGGATTAAAAGAAATTGAAGGATTTGATTTTGTCAAATACTTTACAGAATATTCAATGTCTGATCAAAGTTGGATTGTAAAAATGAGAGAAGCTGCAACTAAAATCCCTGATGCTATTGCAAGATCTTCTACTGCAGTTGGTACTCCTGAGGATATGATTCCTATCTTTGAGAGATTCATGGAGGCCGGTGTCAATCACTTTGTAATTAGATTCTGGGGCAAGAATTACTTTGGCTCTATTGATAAATTTGCAAGTCATGTAATGCCTGTATTACGTGAAAAACACAAACAAAAAAATTCTTAATTTTAAATTTATAGAAAATCCTTTACTATGTCCTATACTTGATGTAATTATGGATGACGATATTCCTGAAGTTGTAAAAAAATGTCTTGATATTTTAGATGATAATTTGGACATTATTTCTAATATTGAATTAGATTTAGATGATGAAAAAAATAATGATTTAACTCCAGATATGTCGCTTCATAATTTGTATGATATGACTGAAGATGTTGCAGAATCTGAGAAAATCAAACGTGCAGAATCTAAATTCATTAGAAGACAATCTAAAAATTCTTAGCGATTTCGTGAATTATGTTGATGTTTGTTTTTTGCTAACTGCTTTACTTTTCTTTTAGTTTGTTGTTTGAGTAATCTTTTTCTTGTTCTCTCTGTTCCACTTGTTGAGCCTTGAACAATTTTTGTTTTACTTCCATCTTTTAACATAATCACTTTTCCCTTAAATCTAAATTCCACATCTCTACATTTGATGTAATATCGTTTAAGACAGAAAAATATTCTGTTATTTGTCCCATGCATTTCTTTAACCTCTTTTGATTTTTTTAATTCATTGAGTATGTTTCGAAGTAAACCTTTGTCGATATCTGTTATTCTGTGTAATTCCCTAACCCAGATAAATTTTGATTGTGAACCCCATTCTTCCAAAAGATCTATCACTTCTTTTGTGGCTTCTTCTGTTTCTTCATTTTGAATCATTATTTTGATTAATTTATTGCTAAATTTAGCAATTTACATTAATGAAAAGTTTGAATCAATAAAGTCAATTTTTAGAATGTTCTATGTTTTTGATTATTTTTGTGATTATCTATCATGAGTGATAAATTAAAGAATGAATGTAATGAATTAGGATGCAGAATACTCCAGATAAAAGAATTAGCAAGAGAATTAGATTCTGAATAGTTCTACCTTTTTGCTTTTTTCTTTCGTTCTTTTATTCTTGATTTTGTAACTTTAACTGATTGTTTTTGATTATTTTCCATTTTATTTGCAATTGAATCAATTTGTTT